>NZ_NKFM01000066.1:0-144298 GCF_002223085.1 Burkholderia sp. HI2714
CTCATACACCGCCTCCAACGTCAGTTCCTGTCGTCTGGCGATCTCTTTCGCTCGCACGCCGTCGCTGAACATCAGAATCGTCCGCGACCGGTCTCGTATTCGCCAATCACGACGGCTTCTCGCCATCGCTTCAAGCTTTGTACGTTCTTCCTGCGTCAGTTCCAGCGCTTTCAATGCCATCAGCTTCGTTGCTCGTCCCGTCCAGTTCGAACCATGATTGTAGAGACATTTCATGTCGAAGGCTTAGAATCCGGTTTTTCGTCGAGATCGTCCGGAGCGTGAGCGTGGATCCTCTATCGGAAGTGCTGTCGCTGCTGGAAACGCGCGATTCGTATTTCACCGGCTTGAGAGCAGGCGGCGCGTGGGCGGTTGCCATTCCACCGCCCGAGGGAATCAAGTTCAACGCGGTTGTCGAAGGAAGTTGCTGGCTGACCGTCGACGGCGCCGGACCGCCCATCCAGCTGCGCACGGGAGACTGCTTCCTGCTCGCCTCGCCGCGGGCATTTTCGCTGGCGAGCGATCCATCGGTTACGCCGGTGCCTGCAGCCGACGTGTACCGGAACGTCGAACGCGGTATCGCGCACTATGGCGAACCGGTGAACTGCTTCCTGATCGGGGGGCGCTTCTCATACGAGGAAGGTATGCCGTTGCTGCTGGGCAGCCTGCCGCCCGTGGTGGTCGTGAGCGGTGACTCGGAGCAGGCAGCGGTGCTGCGCTGGGCGCTGCAGCGGCTCGCGCATGAGTTCGGCAAGCCATCGCCGGGAGCGTCGTTGATGGTTCGGCATCTCGGTCACATGATGCTGGTCGAGATCCTGCGGCGCTACGTGGACGACGGCGCGAACAGCGATGTCGGGTGGCTTGCCGGGTTCGCGGATTCCCGGGTGAGCACGGCACTCGTCGCCATTCATGCGGAGCCCGCGCGACGCTGGACGGTCGACGAACTCGCGACCTGCTGCCACGTATCGCGTTCGACGTTCGCGCTGCATTTCAAGCGGCGACTGGGATTCGGGCCGCTCGAGTACGTCCTGCGCTGGCGCGTGCAGCTCGCGATGCGGGAGCTGCGACGCTCGAACGCGTCGATATCGGCGATCGCGCAGATGCTCGGCTACGACTCGGATAGCGCGTTCGGGCATGCATTCAAGCGCATCGTGGGCTGCTCTCCCCGCGCGTATCGCCATGACTTTGCGAGCGAGTCCGGCGGTTAGCAGGCCGTTGAAATAGCGCTCGGTCGGATGCCTGTTTGATCCCGCGTTTCGCGGCGATCACGGCGACGCTCTCGATTTCAGTTCGATAGCTGCATTCCCGCGCGTATCAATGGCGTTGGGCGTCTGAGGGCGTCCATTTCAATGCATGACGCGCCCGGCGGACGCAATGCGGCGAACGATCTTAATCGACGCGACGTGAAAACGAACTTCAATACGCCAGTCGGAAATTTGCGGATCGTTTGTCGCTGCAGCTTTTGTGAAGCGTAATGACAACATCAGATCGAGAATCGATCGATATTGGGAGCGCGTGCAGACCGCTGGTCAACGGTCTGCACTGAAAGGATGTGCCGTCTATTGGAATATAGGAAAAGTGGGCGGCCCTCGGAACAAGGCGCAATTGGAACAAAATTCCGCGCCGCTGATAACTGTCAATATTGACAGGGGTTGTTCCAATTTGAGTGGTTACCGAGTCGACGACAGCACCGCCTCGCCGATTCTTTCCGTTTGAAAATGGGCGGATGATCTTTTACGCGTGACGCCATTTTGCCAATGTAGGCAGTTCGTGCTCGGCGGCCGGATCATCCAGGCGGATCCAGCTATGAAACGTGCCGTGCCATCCCGGAACGGGCAGCGGGGCCGCGCAGCGAATGTCCGCGAGGCCCGGCCGATAGGCCTGAAATGGCCAGAATAGCGGCATGATGCGGCGCGCTTCCATGCCTTGGCGCAATTCGGCCGGTCCGCCCGCGTCGGACACGATATCGCATTGGAACGCCCAGTCCTCTTCGCTCCAGGCGAGAAATACACTGGGCGCGCCGACGGCATCGAACATCAGCACCGCGTCCTGATTGGGGCGCCAGTAGTATTCGACGATGCCTTCCCGCGCGGCCACCTCATCGATCAGTTTGACGATCCGTGGATCCCGGTAGGTCGCCCCCGCTTCATGCAGGCTGATGTGCCCGCGGGCCGCGCAGCACTTGCGTTTCGCGTCGTCCAGCACGGTTGCCAGCTTGCGCGCCATCTCGACGTCGGTTTTCTTCAGATAGCAATCGATCAGCCCCGCGTTGAAGGCGGCCACCGCCTCGCGCTCGTCGGCGATGCCGGTGAGCAGGATTTTCATGCAGTTCGCGTTGCGGATGGAGGTCAGAAACTGGATGCCGTCGACCTCCGGCATCGAATAGTCGACGACCACCGCGCCCACCGCCTCGAATCGGGCGGGATCGGCGAGCGCATCCTCGCCGATCGCATTCCCGCCGGATTTCTCCGCACCGAAATAGTCCGCGGCCGTGGGTGGCGTCTCCGCGTCACGCGACGACACGAAGTCGAGCGCCGCCTGGGGATGCGTAAAAAAGCGGTTCAGGCGTTCGTCCGGAAATGCGCCCCGCAGCGCCTGCAGGAAATCCGGATTGTCGTCGACAAATACCACGGACACGGGGTAAAGCACCGGCTGCCTAACGAAGGGTTGCATAAGAGTCTCGATAAATCAGCAGAAGAGGATGCGGTATCGGAGACGCTTCACCGCGAATAATTATCGCGGCAATTATCCGGCGAAAGTGGGACGCACATCAACTGCTTCTCATTTTCGAATTCGGCATGTTTCGATCACGCCGCTCGGCAGAATTGCACGGGGAGAATCGGGCCATTCCTTCTCGTTGAAGGAATGCGCCGCTACCGCCAGTAGCGATTCAAGGAGTTATCCATGTTGACGCGAGACGCAATTCTTCACGTCCTTTCCAACGAAACGGCACATCTGTCCGAAAAAACCTTCCACCACGTGGTCGATATTTACCTCAAGGATTCCAATGCCTTCATGAATACCTATTTCGCACGCTATTTCGAATGGCAGGGCGTGTGCCGTGAACGCTGGTTTCACGAATGCATCCACAACAACCTGATGGGGGCCGGCGGGGCATTCGTGACGAAGCGCGCGCATCAGGAATACGTCCACGAGACGTTTCCGTTCCAGCGCGTGGATTGCTATCTCAATACGTTCGAGGTTCGGCAGTGTTCGGCCTATCTGCTGTTTCGCTTCTACGTTGACGGACGGCAGGTGTCGCTGGGGTATCAGCAGATCGTATTTGCCGGTTCCGACAAGCGGATCCGCCGGTTTCCGCCGGGCATCATCGAGCGGGTCAAGGCGTATGAACTGATCCTGCCGTCCACCGCGAAGTGAATGTGAGACCGCCCTACCCGACGCGATAGCGCGGGGGGAGCGCCGGCGGACCGTTCAATGTCGGGTCCGCCGGCGCACCGGGTTCCGGCAGCCGAATCGTGAACGTGGTCCGGACGCCGGGGACGGATTCGCAGGTGATGTTGCCACCGAGCGCTTCACATACGCGGCGGCAAAAACTCAGGCCCATGCCGGCGCCGCGACCGTGCGACTTGGTTGAGAAAAAGGCGTCGAAGATTCGAGGGAGCACATCGGGGGCAATGCCCGGGCCCGTATCGCTGAAACGCACCACGCAGTAACCGTCGCTGCGATGCGCGTCGATCTCGATCTGCCCACGGCCGTTTGCGTGGATCGCGTACAGGGCGTTTTTCAGCAGGTTGAAGATGACGAAGATCACGAGCGAGTCGGATCCGAAAAACCGGATGTCGGTATCGATCGCGTCGACCGATACGCGGTCCCGCTCACCCGGACGGAAGGGAAAGCGATCCACGGCGGCGTCGACACAGGCCCGTATCGGATAGGTCGCGAAGCTGTGGCGATCGAGTCGGTCCAGCGTAAAGGACGCCAGGGACATCTCGACCACCGTACTCGTGGTGTCGACCTGGCGCCGGATCGACGACGCGAGCGTCGGTAGCCGCTCCAGCTGTCCAGGATACAAATCGTCGGCGCACAACCGGTGCTCCACCGCCAGCCGATATCCGCGCAGCAGCACCGGCAGGACGGTGCGCAGCTCGTCCGCGTGCAGGCCGATCGCCGCCAGCGGCGTGGCCACTTCGTGCGCGACCGTCGCGGCCAGGAGATAAGGGCCCATCAGGCCATAGCGGACGATCGACGTCGCGAGAATCCCGAGACTGATCGCGATAAACAGCACCCCCGCCGGATAGAACTCGGCGCCGTAGTTCACCGCATAGTCGGTCGCCGCGAGCGAGTAGAGGCCCAGGCTGACGAGACATTGCGTGAGCAACTGCCGGACGTCTCGCGCCCGCCCCTGACGTCTAGCCTCGATCAGGAGCCAACCACTGCGGCCGACCAGGAGTACCGTCTGCACGACGTGCAACGGATGCAGTGGGCCCGCGTTGGGATACGGGCCAAAGAAATGCAGGCGGAATCCATCGACGACCGCATTGCTCGTGACCAGCAGCACGGCCAGCAGGACGCAGAGTCCGTAGGACGCGAATATGATCGGCCGCTCGTCCCGACGCGACACGATCTCCGTCATGAAATGATAGAAGGTCGTCGGCAGAAAAAGGATGAACAGGTAGCCTGCCTTGACCAACACGTTGGCGACGTCCGCGTCGGTCGTCTGGAACAGGAAGGCCCACGTTCCCTGCCAGACGAAGGTCGTCGCGCACATCAGGGCGAACGGGACGGATACCCGCGTGAGCCCCTTGGTGGCCAGCACGTAGAGGCCAAATCCGAGAAACAACGCAGATACAAACGCGGGCAAGATCGAATACATATGCGTGAATCCACCATGTTCACTGGTCGCGCACCACTGAACTGTCCTGGCCGGTGCCAGTCGCGAGAGTAGCACGCCGCGGTAGGCGAGCGAGCGCGGCGGCTTTGTCCACGGGGCCTCCGCGCATCACGACTGTTGCTCGCGCGGTGCTGGGTGCCGGGTAGCGTTGACCAGAATGAAATTGTCGCGGTTTGCGAAGCAAGGTTGTCACTTCGCCGTTCAACGTTGGCCGGAAGGTGCGAAGGCCTCGTGAATTCATGAGGCTGGACGTCGCGAATTCACGTTGTCACTGGCCGTGGTTTCCCCTGCAGTGCCGTTGCAGCGTTGGCAGTCTCTGTCGCGCGTCGTGCGAAACCTGGTTTTGGATCACACAACGCCACCGTGACGATAAGTTTTCTTATCACAATAGCTCGATCAGAGAGCCGAACTCGTATTTGCGCAAACGCCCCGCATGCAACGGGGCGTTCGCCTTTCAGCGCCCGATCGGCAACCCGGTCGGCTCGATCCAGCCCAGCTTGTAAGCGATCAGCAGCGACAGGAACAGCGTGACCGACAGCCCGACGCGTGCCGCGAGCGACCATGCCATCCGCTTGGACTTGCCGCGATCGTGATTCATGAAATACAGCGCGAAGATCAGGCTCGCGATGATCATCGCGAATGCCACGGAAACCAGCAGAGTTTTCATTGGTGATGCCCTTGAAGATCGGAATCGGCCTGAATCAGTTCGGCCAGTTTGTGCCGCTCGTCGGCGAGCGCACCGACGCCCGACGCCGGCCAGTCCAGCGCGACGCCATTGCCCAGCGAATCGCGCACGAGCGCCTGGTAGCGCCGGTCGTTGATCCGGCCGTGGTCCATCGTTTCCGAGATCTCGCGCCGGAACGGCAGCGGGAAACTCGCGTACGCGCGCGACAGCGCCGCATATTGTCTCGCATCGATCTCTTTCGACGATGGTATGACGGTCCAGATCACCACAGCCACGATGGCCGTGAACGGGATCGCCGTGTAGCGAAGAATGAACTTGATCGGGGTCATGAAACGGTGGGCAGAAGTGATCGCGAATGCGGGCGGCGCGGCCCTGCGGCAGCGAAGCCGCAATCGGGTCACGGTCGGGCCGCGCCGGACGACATTGTACTGAAAGCCCTATTCGACTAACAGAGTATGATAATGTCATTATCATGTTCGTCACATGATTCGAGAGACCCGGCACCTGTGCGCAGGTGGTGTGCCCGCCCTGCCGTCCGGTGCCGGTCGTCACGTCCGTGCCCGCGATTCGCGGCGATTGAACGAAGCCCCCAGCCCCTATGCCAGCGCAGTACTTTCGAAACCTGACGGGAAAACACCGCAGCGCGACCGCGAATCGTCAGCTCGGGTTTTCGCTGGCGTTCGTCGCCGGCGCGGCCAATGCCGGCGGCTTTCTCGCGGTCAAGCAATATACGTCGCACATGAGCGGCATCGTGTCGGCGATCGCCGACCAGACGGCGCTCGGCGACGTGCGGCTCGCGCTGGCCGGCATCAGCTCGCTGGGGTCGTTCCTGATCGGCGCCAGTTGCTCGGCGATCCTCGTCAACTGGGGCCGCCGCCGCGGCCTGCACAGCCAGTTCATGCTGCCCCTGCTGGTCGAGGCCGCGCTGCTGCTCCTGTTCGGGCTGCTCGGCAGCCACCTCGCGCTGTGGGAAACCTTTTTCGTGCCGGTGACCGTGACGCTGCTGTGCTTCATCATGGGATTGCAGAACGCGACGATCACGAAGCTGTCGGGCGCGGAGATCCGCACGACGCACATGACGGGCATCGTGACCGACCTCGGCATCGAGCTCGGGAAGCTGTTCTACTGGAACCGGTCGGCGGTCGACGTCGACGCGCATGCGGTCGTCGCCAACCGCTCGAAACTGCGGATTCACGCGACGATGCTCGCGTCGTTCTTCATCGGCGGCCTGGCCGGCGCGATCGGCTTCAAGCATGTCGGCTACGTATCGACCGTGCCGCTCGCCGCGGTGCTCGTCACGCTCGCGATCGTGCCGGTGATCGACGACCTGCTCGTGTTGCTCCGCAGCAAGCGCTGATCGCGCACCGGGAGCGTGCTTTCGGCGGTGGCGCCGAAGGCGGATCGATTATAATTTGATTAACATACCGACCACCCTCGCCTCGCAATGGAAACGAAAACCGCCCGCCTGACCGTCCTGATCGACCCCGCGAAAAAGGAAGCCTTCGAAATGCTCTGCGCGGAGCAGGATCTCACGCCGTCGCAAGTCGTGCGGCAACTGATCCGCGAGTATCTCGACCGCCACGGCGTGACGTACAAGACCAAGAGCGCGCTCGGCAAGCGCGTGAAGTAAGGGCGGCCGTACAGGCCGCGCCGGGGGCGGCGCCAGCATGCCGGCTACGCGCCGATTTCCCATCGCCCGTGCGGCTGCGCACGCATCACCAGCCGCTGCGGGTCGACGCTCTCCCCGGCCTTCATCCGCCTCGCGGTGGCCGCCAGCTTGAGCTCGCCGGCCCGTGCACACGCCAGTGCGCGTTCGAGCAGGATCCGCAGCGACGGCAGCCGGTTGCCACCCTTCCATGCGAACGCGATGAAGTTGTTGTCGTCGCCGCACGGCACCAGCGTATACGACACACCGAACACCGATCGCAACTGCTCGAGATGCGCCGGCAGCGCCGGATCGTCGTCCATGAAGTTGATTGCCAGCACGCCGTTTTCGCTCAGGCGCGCGTGACAGGCGGCGAGGAATGCGGCGCCCGTACAGCGGCCCCGCATGCCGTCGGCGACGAACGCGTCGTGCAGGATCACGTCCGTCCGGACATCCGCCCTGTCCAGATGATCCGCGCCGTCGGCGCACACCACCGTGAACCGCTCGTCATCGGCGGGAATCCTGAAAACGTCACGCAGCGCGATCACGTCCGGGTTGATCTCGACCGCGTCGATCGTCGCGCCGGGCAAGTGCCGGTAGCAATACTTCGCCAGCGAACCGCCGCCGAGCCCGAGCATGCAAATGTGCACGGGCTCGGGCTGCAGCAGCAGAAAGGCCATCATCACGCGCGTATAGCCGAGCTCGAGCCGGCCCGGATCCCGGAGCGACATGAAGCTTTGCGTGCCGAAATGATCGAAGTGCAGCGAAAGCGCGTGCTGCGTCTCCAGCACGAACGGCCGGCCGTCGTTCAGCGGCGTCGCCAGGAACCTGACGAACGCGTCATAGGAAATTCGATCCTCGGCCATGAACGGGCAGTCGGTGGGTGACGGTCGATTGGAGCGTGTGCGCTCAGACTTTCTTCAGGTAGCAGGCCTTCAGCATGAAGCCGCCCATGTCGGTCTTGCAGTCGACCTCGTGATCGCCGCCGACGAGCCGGATGCTCTTGACCTTGGTGCCCATCTTAAGCGTGATCGACGAGCCTTTCACGCGCAAATCCTTAATCAGCACGACCGAGTCGCCATCCGACAGCACGTTGCCGTTGGCGTCCTTGACGACGTCGCCCGCCGGTTCGTCGCCCGTTTCGGCACCGGCGCCGGCCGACCATTCATGGCCGCAGTCCGCGCACACGGTCAGCGTGCCGTCCGGGTAAGTGTTTTCCATCGCGCATTGCGGGCAGGCGGGGGCGGCGTTCATTGCAGCTTCCATTCAGGGGGAGTTGAGTCGTCGATAAAAAGGCCGGGCGCGCCGGCAGCGTCACCCGGCCCGCCTGCAGGCACGCGCCGACGGGTCGGCGAACCGCCTTCGGCGCACACGGCATTATAATGCAATACACATATCTTGGCTGCTGTATTATAATGGGCGTTTTCGCGCCGTTCGCCGGACTTGCAGCCCGTTTCACCGAGAATGCCGGCACATCCGCGCAGGATGTGCATGCCCCGGCTGCGCTGCCGGCTTTCCGGAGTCATGCGCAAAAGCGCGTTTCTCGTATGCCTGGCGCACCGTCGGCCCGGCGCCGCACACCGATCCCGACGTTCCGTCCAGAGGCTCTCCGACATCGTGGCAACCGTTGTGTTCGTTGAAATCGGCCCCGCGTGGAACCGCAACCGCGGCTGCGCCGCACGAGCGGCAGCCGTCGACGCTGCGCGCGGCTTCGAAAGCGACATCCTGCTGATCGCGAACGGGATCAGCAGCGATGCGAAGGACAGCGCCGCCGTCGCGGCGCTGCAGGTGCACGGCGGCACGTCCGCACAGGTGCTGGCCACCGGCCCCGACGAAGAGGCGGCACTGCAGGCGCTGCTGCCCGTGCTGCAAGCGCGCTGACCGGCGCGCCACCCGATGTCACGGCATCCCGCCCACCCCGAATCCCCTTTTCACGAGGAAGCGATGAGCGACAACTTCACGTCCAACACCCCGAACCTGTCGGCCTCCGCCATCTGGGCGCTCGAACGTCTCGCCGACGTCCGCTACGGGCGCGACGCACCGGCGCTCGGCTGGTCGATCGCGAGCGAACTCGTCAGCGCGGGCTTCGTCAGCCATGCCGCACACGGCCGCTCCGGCGCGTCGATCACCGCCGAAGGGCGGACCTTCCTGAAAAGCCGGAAGTAACGCGCAAACGGGCCGGCGCGCTCAGCGGCGAACTCAGAACCGGTGCCGGATACCGACGATCGCAAGCAGTTGCGAATTCGTACCGGCATCGACGTTGTACGAGCCGATTACCGCCTGGGCCGGCCCCGCCCCGTTGAAGCCGTTCGCGTGCTGGTAGCCGACGGTCGTATAGCAGTCGGTGCGCTTGCTCAACAGATAGTCGACGCCGACGTTGACCTGGTGATAGCGCGCGGACGAATCGCCGCCGGACCACGTGAAGTTATAGCCGACGATGGCCAGCAGCGACGGCAGCGCCTGCCACTGCGCGAACGCGGAACCGTTCCGGTAGCGCTCCGCCCGCACGAACGTCGACGATGCGTCGGGACGATACTCGCTGAAGCTGAACGCCGCGCCGACCGTCACGTTGCCGATCGCATATTGCGCGCCGGCGCGCGCGATCCCGATCGACCGGGCCGAGGCATACGCACGACTGACGGCGCTTTTGAAGAACGCATCGGCCGACGACGCGCCGCGCGTCGAACGAATCGCATTGCCGTTGTCGACGTGCAGGTAGCCGGCCGCGGCGCTCAGCGGACCGTCGGCATAGCCGACCGCCCCCGCATACACGAGGCCCGACCCCGACGCGCCGGCCACACCGCCCGGCGAGACCATCGCCGCGATCGTCACGCCGCGCCACGTCGCGCTCGTCCACTTGACCGCGTTGCTGAACGTCACGCTGCTGTCGTAGTTGTCGACGTCGCCGGGCGGCGCGAAGAGCCCGCTGAATGCGTCGGCCGTGATCGGCTGCACGAGATCCGTCACGGGATCGTTCTGCCTGCCGAGCGTCAGCGTGCCCCATCTGTCGGATGCGACGCCGACGAACGCTTTCGAACCGAACAGCCGCCCTTCGTCGAGCTGGCCGGTCGCGACGTCGAAATTGTTCTCGAGCGTGAAGATCGCGTTCATCCCTCCGCCGAGCTCCTCGTTGCCGGTCAACCCCCATTCGTTCGCCGACAGCGCGCCCGACGACATCGACACGCGCGACTTCCCTCCTTCCGCATGGTTCAGGTAGGCCATTCCCGTATCGATCGTGCCGTAGAGCGTGACCGAGCCCTCCGCGCGCGCGGCGACGGAAAGCGCGGCCGCCACGGCAGCGCCTGCAATCAGCATGCAATTTTTCATCATGATCATGGATAAGTACTGCGAATCGATTTGAACGGGCTCCCACACGACATCCGACGTGCGCCGTGCGCCGTGCCGGGTCGCGGCATCGCGACGCTCGCGGCGCGCACGCCTTGGGCACATGGCATGCGCGCGCGAACATCGGTCACTCAGGTTCGCCCGCTACGACGGGCGCGGCTCGATCAGGATGCGTCGCAGCTGAACCGGTAGCTGTCGTCGAGCTTCTTCGCCAGCACGAGCGTGCGCATGTTGAGCGCGCGCGCCGCATCGCACAGCGTGCGCTGCCCGCTCGGCGTGCGGTATTTGCCTGCATACTCGGCGTTCAGCACCGGCTTGTTCTTCGACGTGAACACCTTGTAGCCGCTGCACTCCTTCTGCTCGTTGCACTCCTCGTTCACCGCGAAATCGAACGACGGCTCGAGCGCCACGAGCTGGTCGACGTCGTTCTTCAGCCCGACCGCCAGGTTGCGCTTGTGCGCCTCGTTCGCGATGAACACGTTGAACGCATACTGGTCGGTGTCCTGCAGCGGGAAACCGGTATCGTTCGCGTAACCGTCGACGTTGTCGGGCTCGACGCCGTCACACCCCTTCGCCACCGCGCGATCGAGGCGGGCCGTCATGATGTCGCGCACGTTGCTCGACCGGATGTCGAGCCAGCGCTCGCCCTCCCAGTCGTCGAGCTTGTTGCCCTGGTCGGATGCCTTGAACTTTGAGAAATCGGGCCGCCAGTTCTCCGAACTCCCCGCCGAGAAATAGCAGACGACCTTGCGCCCGGCCTGCTTGAGCGCGGCGATCGTCGACGGATCGGTATCGAACAGGTCGATGTCGTAGATCGCGACGTTGTACGACGTATTGAGCTTGCCCTTGAGCTGCCATTGCCACGTGTCCGACGCGACGGGCGTCCAGTGCGACGCGGCGCGCGCGGGCGCCGCCGCGGCCGGCGGCGGCGCGGCAAAGGCCTTGGCCGACAGCGGGTCGGACGACCCGTCGCCGCAGGCCTGCAGGATCGATGCGCACAGCGCGAGCGCCGCGACACAGGAAAGGTTGCGTACGGTCTTTTTCATCGAAGCATCTCCAGTGGAGGGATCGGAATGACGAGTGGAACTGCGCGTTGCGGAACTGCCGGTTGCCCGGAGATGTACGCTGCCGGGCGGTGGTACGCGGTGATGCCGGTTGCTACTCACGCGTCGAGCGGCTCGGCGCGCAGCAGCGCCGCATGCTCGAAGCGCAATGCGATCGCATCGTGCCCGGGCACGATGCGGCCGACCTCGCGATGGCCGTTCGCGTAGTCGACGATCCGGTACGACCGGTCGGGCTGCAGGCCGCGCAGCGCGACCGGGCCGCTCCAGCGGTCGGCGTAGAACGCGTAATGCAGCACGCCGTCCTTTTCCACGACGTGCGCCTCGGGCTTGTCGAATGCGATGTCGTACAGCTCGCCGCGATAGCGGCCCTCGGCGAGCCGGTGCGCGTGGTAGACCTCGACCCAGTGCCGCCATGCCTGCTCGTGCTCGGGCGTCAGCAGGAACGAATCCTTCGGCTTCGGATCGACGGGCCACGTGAACTTCGTCGAGATGACGGCGCCGACGCCCACTGCCGACGCGAAATCGCGGCCGCCGTCGCTCAGTTCGACGTGATCGCCCGCATACGCGGACGACGCACCCATCAGCGCCTTCAGCGTCTTGCCCTTGTGGCGCACCTGCCAGCTCGACAACGGGTCGGACGCGGGTGCCTGGTCGATGTAGCGCATGTTGTGGAACGCGTACGCGGTGCCGCACGGGCACACTTCGACGACCGCATCCGGCTTGACCGCATGCGCGGCGTCGTAGAACGTGCGGTAGAAATCCGCGAGATGCTCGACGGAATCCTCCGGCCGCGCATGGCCGTGCGCGGGGTTGTAGCACGGCGCGACGCCGTTCAGGTGCTGGCCGTCGATCTTCATCCCGTCGAAGCCCCACTCGCCGATCACCTTCTTCACGAGCGCGGCGACGTGCGCCTGCGTCTTCTCGTAGGCCGGGCACAGGTAGAAGCTGTTCCACCACGTGATCGCCTGCGGCGCGCCGTCCGCGTCGAGCAGCAGCATGTCGGTGTGGTCGTGCAGCGCGTCGCTGCCCGGCGCGACCGCGAGCGGCGCGATCCAGAGCCGCGCCTTCTGCCCGCGTGCATGGATGTCGTCGACGAGCGCCTTCATGTCCGCGTCGCCGGCCGGGAATTTCGCGCGGTCGGGCACCCAGTCGCCGGTCCGGACTTGCCAGCCGTCGTCGAGCACGGCCCACTTGAAACCGAGTTCCTGCACCTTCGGCAACGTGGCGCGCACGTAGTCGAGGCTGAACTGGCGCTCGTAGCCCCACGCGCACCAGATCGGCTCGTAGGCGCTGGCCGGCGGCTGCGGCGAATGAAAACCCTGCGCGCCCATCATCTGCCGGTACGTGTCGAGCGCGACGAAGTAATCCCCGTCGTGCAGCATCACGAACGCGGTCGGCGCGTCGAGCGTCGCGCCCGGCGCGAGCGTGACCGTCTTCTCGCCGCGCAGGCCGAGCGCCACTTCGTTGCGCACAGCCTTCACCGGCAGCGACACCAGGCGCGGCACGGTGTCGAGATGGCCGAGCGCGATGCCCTGGTCGCGCCGCCACACGTCGACGACCGGTGTGCCGCCGCCGTAATCCGACGCGTTCATGCCCATGAAATTGCGCTGGTCGAAGCCGGCCTTCACCGGCTGCACCCAGTCGCGCCGGTCCGCATGGCTCGCGCCCGAATAGGTCCAGTAGCCGCCCGCGCCGGCGGCGGCCGGCAGCAGCCGGTGCGCGCCGACGTTCCATGCGCGGATGTCGGCCGCCTGCGTGCCGACGTTGCGGAACTGCGTGTCGATCAACGCGACGCCCGGCCGCGCGTCGAGCAGCGTGACGCGCACCGTCTTCTCGAAGCCGTTCGCCGAGCGCCCGACCAGCCGCAGCTGACGCCCCGTCCCGAACACGGTCGAGACGTCGGCGTGCGCGGCGTCGACGATCGCGAAACGGTCGATCGTGCGCACCGGCCGCGTGTCGGGCGCGGGGCCATCCGAAGTCGGCGCCGGCGCCGGACCGATCAGCTGTTCGAGCGTCTCGCTTGCATCGAACCGGGTCAGTGCGCGCGTGCCGCCACCGCGACGCATGGCCAGCCGGCTGCGCATCGCCGGGTCGAACTCGATCACGAGCCGGTCGTCACGCAGCGCGACACGCTGCGGCACGGCGCCGTGTGCATCGCGCACGCCGACGCAGACCAGGATCGGGCTCGCCGCGCCGACGGCCAGCCACTGCACGAACGCGCGCCGGGTGGTCATGGGCGCACCTCGCGACGAAACGGCACGTACCGCCCAGGCCCGCCGGCAAGCCGGGCGGGCCTGAGAAATCGAAAGAAAAAGCAAGCGTTCATACGGAATTCCTCGTGAAGAAGGGCCGTGCGCCGACGCATCCGCCTCGCGCAGATCGGCAATCTAGTCTATCTTTCGTATTCTTTCGTTTGTGGTTTACGCTAATAACGAAAGAAATCGAAAGCGCATAGATTGGCGACTCACGGCGCGTGATTCGGCTATTTTTCCGGACACGTCTCCGTGGCGGCCCGCCGAACGCCTCCGGCTTCGCCTCGCACGGCAGAAAACGAAAGCATTCGACGAATTTGAACCCACTTCGAAAAACGCGACCGATGCAAAACAACTGGCTCGTTCACGCGCTCGTCACGACCCTGCTGTGGGGCGTGTGGGGTGCATTCACCGGCTTGCCCGCCGAGCAGGGCTTCCCCGATACGCTGATCTACGTGGTCTGGGCGTTCACGATGATTCCGCCCGCGCTGGTCGCGCTCGGACGCGCCGGCTGGCGCGTGCGGCACGACGGCCGGTCGCTCGCGCTCGGGCTCGCCATCGGGCTGCTCGGCGCGGGCGGGCAGATGCTGCTGTTCCGCGCAGTCGAATCGGGGCCGCCGTATCTCGTGTTCCCGATCGTGTCGCTGTCCCCGGCGCTGACGATCGCGCTGTCGTTCCTGCTGCTGCGCGAACGCACGGGCAAGCTCGGTGTGGCCGGCATCCTGCTCGCGCTGTGCTCGCTGCCGCTGTTCGATTTCCAGTCGGGCCAGGGGCCCGCCCGGTTCGGGCTGTGGTTCGCGCTCGCGCTGCTGGTGCTCGTGGCGTGGGGGCTGCAGGCGTATTTCATCAAGATCGCGAACGCGACGATGGACGCGGAATCGATCTTCTTCTACATGGCGCTCACGGGCCTGCTCTGCGTGCCGTTCGCGCTGTGGATGACCGACTTCGGCCACACGATCAACTACGGAATCAGCGGGCCGGGCCTTGCCGCCGTGATCCAGGTGCTGAATGCGATCGGTGCGCTGACGCTCGTGTATGCGTTCCGCTTCGGCAAGGCGATCGTCGTGTCGCCGCTCGTCAACGCGGGCGCGCCGCTGCTGACGTCGGTGATCTCGATGGCCGTCACCGGCACGACGCCGACCGGCAGCAAGCTGACGGGCATCGCGCTGGCGCTGCTCGCCGCGCTGCTGCTCGCGCTGCAGCCGGAAGGCGCGGCGGCCCCTGACGCGGCGGGGGAATCGGCATGAACACCCTGCTCGATCTCGTCCGCCGTCACAAGCAGGCCTCCCGTCACGCGTCGCACGGCGCGCCCGCGATCGGCATCCCGTCCGTGTGCTCCGCGCACCCGGTCGCGATCGCCGCGGCGCTGCGCGAATGCGCGGCGCGCGAGCGCCCCGCGCTGATCGAAGCGACCTGCAACCAGGTCAACCAGGACGGCGGCTACACGGGCATGACGCCGCACGACTTCCGCCGCTACGTGTTCGACATCGCCGCACGCGAAGGCGTCAGCCCCGATGCGATCCTGCTCGGCGGCGACCATCTCGGCCCGAACGCCTGGCGCCGGCTGCCGGCCGCGCACGCGATGGACAAGGCCGAGATAATGGTCGCGCAATACGTGGCGGCCGGCTTCCGCAAGCTGCATCTCGACTGCTCGATGTCGTGCGCGGACGATCCGTCGCCGTTGCCCGAAGCCGAGATCGCCGCGCGTGCGGTGCGCCTGTGCCGCGCCGCCGAAGCCGCGTGGGCGGCCACCTCGCCGCGCGGCGAGGCGCCTGTCTACGTGATCGGCACCGAGGTGCCGGTGCCCGGCGGTGCGCACGAGACGCTCGACGCGCTGGCCGTCACGACGCCCGACGCGGCCGGCTCGACGCTGGCGCTGCATCGCGACGCGTTCGCGCGCGCCGGCCTCGACGATGCGTGGTCGCGCGTGATCGCGATGGTCGTGCAGCCGGGTGTCGAGTTCGATCATCACAAGGTCATCGACTACGATGCCGGCAACGCGCGTGCACTGAGTGCGTTCATCGAAAGCGAACCCGCGCTCGTGTTCGAAGCGCATTCGACCGATTACCAGACGCCCGACAATCTCGCGCAACTCGCGCGCGACCACTTCGCGATCCTGAAGGTCGGCCCCGGCGTGACCTTCGCGATGCGCGAAACGCTGTGGGCGCTCGCCGCGATCGAGCGCGAATGGCTCGGCGGCGACGCCGGCTTCGTCGCGACCGTGCTCGGCGTGATGCACAGCGAACCCGCGCACTGGCGCGACTACTACGCGGCAGGCGCACAGCTCGAACTCGATCTCGCCTACAGCCTGAGCGACCGCATCCGCTACTACTGGGCCCATCCGGCCGTGCAGCGCGCGTGCGCCGACCTGCTCGCGCGCCTCGACGCATCGCCGCCGCCGCTCACGCTGGTCAGCCAGCACCTGCCGCGCCAGTACGAGGCCGTCCGCGAAGGGCGGCTCGAGCTGCGTGCGAGCGCCCTGTTGCAAGACGGCACGGCCGCGGCCGTCCGTCCGTATCTCCACGCGTGTGCCGCGTGACCGACTCTCCTCAGATCCGCCCATGGAATTTTTCGACCTCGATCCCGCCGACCTCACCCGCCGCCACGCCGCCCACACGGCCCGCGAAATCGCCCAGCAACCCGACGTCTGGCCCGACGTGCATGCCGTCGTCGACGCGCAACGCGCGGCGCTCGACGCATTTCTCGCGCCGCTGCTCGCCGACCCGCACCTGCGCATCGTCCTGACGGGCGCCGGCAGCTCGGCGTTCATCGGGCAATGCCTCGTGCCCGCGCTGCGGCACCGCTTCGGCGGCCGCGTCGAAGCCGTGGCCACCACCGACATCGTCGCGAACCCTGGCGACACGCTGCAGCCCGGCGTGCCGACGCTGCTCGTCTCGTTCGCGCGCTCGGGCAACAGCCCCGAAAGCGTCGCGGCCGTCGATCTCGCGGACCGCTTCGTCGACGGCTGCCGCCATCTCGTGCTGACCTGCGCGGCCGACGGCATGCTGAACCGCCGCCTCGGCGCGCATCCGCGTGCACACGTCGTGCTGCTGCCGGAGGCCACGCACGACCAGGCGTTCGCGATGACGTCCAGTTTCAGCGGCATGCTGCTCGCCGCGGCCTGGGCGTTCGGCGTGGCCGGCATGCCGGTCGGGCCGCTGGCCGATGCGGCGCGGACGCTGCTGCGCGAACAGGCGTCGCGCATCGCCGCGCACGTGCGGCAGTTGCCAGAGCGCGTCGTGTATCTCGGCAGCGGCACGCTGCTCGGGCTCGCGCGCGAGGCCGCGCTGAAGCTGCTGGAACTGACCGATGGGCTGATCGTCTCGATGGCCGAATCGCCGCTCGGCTTCCGGCACGGCCCGAAGACGTTCCTCGACGAGCGCACGCTGGTCGTCGTGCTGCTGTCCGGCGATCCGCATACGCGCCGCTACGATCTCGACCTGCTGCGCGAACTGCGGCGCGAAAACCGTGCAGCCGGCATACTGTCGATCGGCGTCGCATCGACCGACGGCGCCGGCGCGTGGCCGCCCTCCGACGACGACCTCGCGGTGCCGCTGCCGCCCGGCCTGCCCGATCTCGCACTGGCGCCCGTCGCGCTGATCCTCGCGCAGTGCTTCGCGCTGCTCGCGTCGCTGCGGCTCGGGCTCACGCCCGACAACCCGAGCGCGTCCGGCACGGTCAACCGGGTCGTCGCCGGCGTCACCATTCATCCGTATGCGGGGCAGCCCACATGACTCCACTCTTTCTCGGCATCGACGGCGGCGGCACGAAAACCGCGTTCATGGTGATTGACCAGCAAGGCCGCGTGCGTGCGCGCCATGAAACGACCACCAGCTACTACCTCGAGATCGGCATGGACGCGCTGCGCACGCTGCTCGCCGACGGCGTGCACGCGGTGCTGGCCGCGGCGAACGTCGCGCGCGACGAGATCGCGTATGCGTTCGCCGGCTTGCCCGCGTATGGCGAAGACAGCCGCCTGCTGCCCGAGCTCGACGGCCTGCTCGCCCCGCTGTTGGCGCGCGAGCGCTACCGGATCGGCAACGACATGGTGTGCAGCTGGGCCGGCACGCTGGCCGGCGCCGACGGCATCAGCATCGTCGCCGGCACCGGGTCGATCGCGTACGGGCAGCGCGACGGCCGCGCCGCGCGCTGCGGCGGCTGGGGCGAGATCTTCGGCGACGAAGGCTCGGCCTACTGGCTCGCGCGCGAAGGGCTCGCCGCGTTCTCGCGGATGGCCGACGGCCGCACCGCGCGCGGGCCGCTGTTCGACATCGTGCGCGCGCACTTTTCGCTCGACCATGATCTCGACCTGTGTGCGGCCGTGAATGCGGGCGCCGTGCGCAGCCGCTTCGCCCAGCTGTCGCGGCTCGTGATCGACGCGGCGCACGCGGGCGACACCGAAGCGCATACGCTGATCCTGCGCGCGGCGGACGAACTCGCGCGGCTCGCGGCCGGCGTCGCGCGCGCGCTCGGCTGGCCGCCCGGCCAGCTGCTGCCCGTGTCGTATTCGGGCGGCGTGTTCAATGCGGGCGCGCTCGTGCTCGATCCGTTGCGCGACGCGCTCGCCCGCAGCGTGCCGCATGCGGTGCTCACCGCGCCGCGGCTCGACCCGCATGTCGGCGCAGCCGTCCACGCGGCCCGGCTGGCAGGCCGGCCGCTCGATCCGCCGGCGCTGCGCGCGCTCCAGCCCGGGCAGGGGTTTTGATATCATTTCGGCTCCCTGTCTTGCCGAAATGGACATGCCCGCTCACAGAGTGCCTCCGTCGCCTGCCGTCGATCACGCGCCGTTGCTCGTCGAGGAACGCCGCCGCCTGATCTGCGAGCTGGTGCGCGAACGGGAGAAAGTCACCGTCGAGGAGCTGGCCGAGCGGTTCGGCATTTCGCTCGTCACGGTGCGCAGCGACCTGAACGCGCTCGCGGCCGCCGGCGCGGTGCTGCGCACGCACGGCGGCGCGCTCGTGCTGCGCGAAAGCGACGAGGTGCCGATCGCGGTCAAGCAGAAGCTCCGTCACGCGGAGAAGGTGCGGATCGCGATGGCCGCCGCCGCGCTGATCGGCGACGGCGAGACGATCCTGCTCGACTCGGGCAGCACGACCGAGGAAATCGCGAAGCAGATCGTCACGATGAAGCTGCAGTCGCTGAACGTGATCACGAATGCGCTGAACGTGGCCGTGCTGCTCGCGGCTGCGCCGCACATCAACCTGATCATGCCCGGCGGGCAGCTTCGGCCGAACTCCTATTCGCTGTCGGGGCCGCAGGCCGTCGTCGCGCTGCAGGGGCTGTATGCGGACCGGCTGTTTCTCGGCGTCGACAGCCTCGATCCCGAGATCGGCCTGATGACGCCGCACCTGCTCGAAGCGCAGCTGAACGCGCAGATGCTGAAGATCTCGCGCCAGGTCATCGCGGTTGCCGATTCGTCGAAGCTGATGAAGCGCAACCTCTCCGTGATCGCGAGCGTCGAGCAACTCGACATGCTGATCACCGATACGGGCGCCGACGCCGCCGTGGTCGACGACCTGCGTCAGCGCGGCATCGACGTGCTGACGGTCTAGCCGCCCGGCCTCCCCCCTTTTTCGACCGCCCCGATGCCACCCGTCTCCTCCCCGCCCGTTCTCGACACACCGCGTCTCATCCTCGAGGGCCATCCGCTGGGGGACTTCGAAGCGCTCGCCACGATGTGGGCCGAGCCGAAGGTCGTCGAACACATCTTCAATGGCGCGCCGTCCGCGCCGCGCGACTCGTGGATGCGCATGCTCGCGTATCGCGGGCTGTGGCCGCTGCTCGGCTATGGCTACTGGGCGATTCGCGAGAAGGCGTCGGGCCGCTATGTCGGCGATCTCGGCTTCGCCGACTTCCACCGGCTCATCGAGCCGTCGATTCGCGACGTGCCGGAAGCCGGCTGGGCCCTTGCGACGTGGGCGCACGGCAAGGGTTACGCGACCGAGGCGCTCGCGGCCGCGCTGGCATGGCTCGACGGGCAACACCGGTTCGAGCGCAGCGTGTGCCTGATCGCGCCGACCAACGTCGCGTCGATCCGCGTCGCGGAAAAGGCGGGTTATGGGGAGCCGGTGCTGATCCGGTTCAACGACACCGATTCGTTGCTGTTTTCGCGCGCGAGCCGATAGGCTCGCCGGCGTACGGGTGGCGTGAGCGTGCCGTATCGGCAGACGGTGCCGGCGCGCCCTCGCCGCTCACGCCACGTCCGGTTCATACAGGCTCGTAAAGAGCCCGTGGTCCATCGGCCAGCAGTTGCCGCAATCATCGCGCAAGATCCAGTCCCCCGACTTTACCGAACGCCAGCCTTCCGGTGTGGCGATCGCTCGTCCGCCTTCACGGGTTTCCACCCGTTCATGGTCGCCATCGGCGAACCACCGTGTTGCATCGACATAACTGATGCGTTTTCGAAATCGCATACCGCCACCGAAATGTTGAGACCTGACCGGTACGTTCAAGGACTTGTCCGTGTCAATGCATGTGCGGCGCGATGCGCCGTGAAATGGATAAGCGCCACGAAGGGGATCGAGAGGCCATGACCTCTTCCCCGGGCGACGGCGGCTGTGTCGCCAGCCGGGTTTCGTGCAACGCCTTCCGGCCTTCCGAGACGAGTGCCTCCAGCGTTTCCCGTGCGGTGATCGAGATCCGGATATCGATCTCCCGCATTCTCGCGATCGCCATGTGAACCTCGTCGGGTTGATCGGGTGACAGCGCCATCAGGAACGCCGAACGTGTTTCTGCTGCCCGGACGGCCTCGCTCCAGTCGGCGTGGGCGACCGCGACTTCGATCGCGTTCGTGAGTGAATCGAGACTCCGGATGATTTGAAGCGGTATCATTTCGCATTCCTATCAGAACATCGTACCGGCCACACGTTTGCCGCCTGGAAGGCGGGGGTGACGTCGACATCGATTCGCACGCGTCGAGCACCGGCAGTGCCGCGCCGAGCGGACGCACCGGGTGAGCATTTGCACGCTGTCGGTCACCGCCTTCGCATTTGCATTCCCTTCGGCGGCCAGCCGGGAGCCGGTGTGCGTCATGCTCGCCACCGAGTCGCCACGATTGTAAGGACCTGTCCGTTGCCCGTTTCGTAATATTTTGTAATGATATGTCGAGCAATCTTTACCGGATTGCGGCCCGGGCGGGCGTGCGTTCCACGCGCCGTTTTTCCGCAAACGTTTTCGCGCGCACGACACCGCGCCCGCCGTCCCTGCCGGCCACGAAACGGATACCTCGCCTGACCTTGTCGCCCAAACATCGCCCCGTTCCGCGACGACACGATTTCACATCTTCGCTCATTTGCCTGGCTGCCCGGGAGTGGTGATTCGCGTGCGGACGGGGCGGCCGGGCGATGCAGATTTCGCCACATTCCACCGGAATGCTTGGAAGTATCATGCGCGTCTCTTCAGCTACCCCATGTTCGGACCGGGCGTGAGCGCTCGCCCCTTTCCCGTTTCATCCCCTCGTTTAGCGATGCCCATCCGAATCCTGCTCGTCGAAGACGACGTCCACTTGTCCGCACTGATCGCAGACTATCTGCGCACGCATCAGTACGAGGTGGACCGCCTGTTCGACGGCACCGACGCCGTCGCCACGATCGTCGCGCGTCACCCCGACCTGGTGCTGCTCGACATCAACCTGCCGGGCAAGGACGGCTTCGAGATTTGTCGCCAGGCACGCATGCAGTACGACGGCATCGTCATCATGATGACGGCCCGCGACGAACAGTTCGACGAGTTGCTCGGCCTGGAATTCGGCGCGGACGACTTTCTCCACAAGCCGATCGAGCCGCGCATCCTGCTCGCACGGATCAAGGCCCACCTGCGACGGGTGCGCATGCGCCCGGACGATGTCGAGCCGGCATCGCCTCACCGTTTCGAGTTCGGCAAGTTTTCGATCGACCGGGCCGATCGCAAGGTTCGTCTTCCCGACGGTAGCGCACCCCGCCTGACGTCGACCGAGTTCGACCTGCTGTGGGCGCTCGTCTGCCGTGCCGGCGAGGTGGTCAGCCGAAAAGACCTGACACTGCTGCTACGCGGCATCGAGTTCGACGGCTTCGACCGCTCGATCGACGGCCGCATTTCGAAGCTGCGCCGCAAGCTGCGTGATGACCTGACGGAGCCGAAGCGAATCAAGACGATCCGCTGCAAGGGCTATCAGTTCAGCAAGCACGCATGGGAATGACGCGCTGCCGTCACGCGTAGAGCAAATTGAAGGTGTCGTACGAGACGCGCATCGCACATGGGGCGCGACGCGCGAATTGATGGCTTTATCGACCATCTCGCCGAAACGATGTCGTCCACTCGCCCATATCCGCATTAAATTGATCAACGCGCGTAGTGGATCAAATGCTCCGGCGGTGACGTCCTAATACACCCCACCCACCGAAAAAGACTGTGTCGGGCTGGAATTTTCCGAAAAAGTGGCTTATTTTTTATTCACTCACCTTGAGCAAAACCCAATCGGCGTTTGCAATTTCCGCTTGAGGAAATGGCGTCGCGAGTAGTAAAGAGCGTGAAATAAATGGTGAGTTTTTCGGCGCGGTCGCGGGTTACAAATTTTCCTGTCGCTTCGGCCGCCAGACTGGCCTTTTCGCACCTGCGAGCCTCGGATTCATGTCGATAATTTCGATTGTGTTGACGACTCGCCTTACTGCCTAACGGGGTGAAATAATGATCAAGGTATCTTTTGCAGGTTATGGCGTAAATACTGACACATACGACGTGACAAGCCAGGTAACGAAAATGTATGCGGACGGTATAAGGAGTTTTCCTGCCGACAACAGAAATTGGGGCGATCCGTCCCCCGGTCACGACAAGTGCCTTTTTATTGTTTGGCAGAATGGTTCAGGCGCACCTGGTTCTGCAGTTGTCACGGAAGGGAGAACCATCACGCTTCCATGAAGTGTTTTTTGTTGAGGCTGAATGCGGTGTCCACGGGATTTGGCCACAACGAAATCGTGCCCATTCGCGAAACGACGCGCGGAAGAAACGACGGACAACTCGAAGTCACGCGTTCAGCCCGAGGTTGGGCGGAATTCGTGTGGCCAACGGGTGAATGAGGTTGCCCCGTTTCCGCGAGCGGTTGGGCAGTTAACTTCCACGCAGGCGGAGTTCCTCCGTTTATCGTGGTGCGGACGAGTTGTTCACGGCCGGTCGGCGGGTCGCCTGTCACGACCATGACGCTGGCCGGCGGTGGGCAACTCGCCCCGTGTCTTCGTTCAAGGTGGATCTGATCGTAGATGCTCGGCGAGCGATAACCCGTTTATGTTGGCCTACGTCACGTTGCCGTCGTCTTCCCGCCGAGCGCGGTAACGGGCGTCTCCGGGTCACGCGCAAGCCCTTGCGCAAACACCTTCAACCCTTCCAGCAACGGCGTCAGCGCGTCCCACAGCGCTTCGTCGTGCAGCAGCCGGTACGCGCCGCGCACGCCGGGGGCGACATGCGCGTGCTGCTCCGGCCGCCACGCGCCGACGTGGTGCAGCGCGTCGGCGGCCGCGAACGCGGCCTTGCTGAACTGTTCGGGCGGAATGCGCGACAGCGCCATCAACAGCACCGCGAGATTCTGCATGCCGCTCTGCATGCCCGGCTTGTCGAGCGTGTCGACGAACGTGTCGGCCAGCCGCGCGTTCGCGCTGACGACCTCGGTCGCCAAATGCAGGAATCCATGCCGGTGCAGGCTGCCGAGCAAATGTTCGAGCGCATCGTGCGCGCTGGGCTCCGTGTGCGGAGGCGTCGTATCGGGGGACTGACGTTCGGTCATCGGCTTTCTCCGGTTGGGACGCCACGTGGCCGCCGCGATGGCGGCCACGCGCGCCGGTTGCGTCTCGTTCGTCTGACACCGCCTGCCCGGCGGCAGGCCGGGCGCGTGCGCCCACCGCGCGCCGCTTGCGCCGCGGCGGTTGCGTGCGCGGGTTTCATCGGCGAGCCATGCGGCCCGCGTGTCGAGCGGCCGTGCCGGTACGCGCTGACCGGCCGCCGCCCTACCGCATGTTTCCCGTATGGCCCAGCGAATAGCGGCCCGGCTGCGGCCACACCGTCAGGCCGTGCGGCTCCATGCCGACGGGAATCGACCGGACCGCGCCGCTCGTGGTGTCGATCGCGTAGACGACGTCATCGAAGCGGCCCGACAGCCACAGCGTGTTGCCGTCCGCGCTGACGTTGCCCATGTCGGGGCTGCCGCCGCCGGGAATCGGCCAGGTTGCGACCACCTTGCGCGTCGCGAAATCGAGCACCGATACGCTGCCCTTGCCGTGACGCGGCCCATGGACCCGATTGGAGCCGCGATTCGCGATATAGAGCTTCGTGCCGTCGCGGCTCGGGTACAGGCCGTGCGTCCCGACGCCGGTCGGGATGAAGCCGATCTTCGTGAAGGCGTCGCCATCGATGACGTAGACCCCGTCCGCCATCATGTCCGCGACATAGAACACCTTGCCGTCGGGCGACACGCGGATGTCCTGCGGCATCCCTTTCCGGTCGAGCTCGAGATAACCGACCACCTGGCGGTTCACGAAATCGATCTTGGCCAGCTTGCCGCCGAACTCGCACGTGAAGAGCGCGTAGCGGCCGTCGATCGAAAAGTCGGCATGGTTGATGCCCTTGCATTGCGGCACATCAAGGCTCGATTTCAGCGCCATCGTTTTCGGGTCGCGGAAGTCGAGCCGCGCATGCGCTTCGGCCACCACGATCGCGTCCTTGCCGTCGGGCGTGAAATACATGTTGTACGGATCGTCGACGCTCACGGCCTGGCCGGGCTTGCCCGTCTTCGGGTCGACCGGCGTCAGGCTGCCGTCGGTTCCCCCTTCCGCATTGTTCGCGATCCACAGCGTCTGCAGGTCCCACGCCGGCACGACGTGCTGCGGACTGCGGCCGACCGCGAACCTGTCGACGACCTTGTCCGTGGCCGGGTCGATCACGTAGACGTCGTTCGATCTCAGGTTCGGCACGTAGATGCGTGGCAACGCGCCCGCTACCGCCGCGCTCATGCGGCCGGCCTGCGCCTCGCTGTACAGGTTGTCGGGATGGACGACGGGCGGCATGCCGGGTACGGCCGCGACGGCGGCGGCCGCGATCGCCCCGCGGGCACCGACGGCCAGCGCCGCCACGATGACGATCGCGGGACGGGAGAAGCGGAGGTGACGGCGAAAGCGCGGTTGCATGACGATGTCCCGGTTCGATTGAAGGGAACGACGGCAAAGGTAGCGCGATGGCGCGGCTGCGTCAGCGGCCGGCGATTTCCTTTTTGATCGCATCGACGGTGCGCGACACGATGGCGTCGGTGCCCAGCCGACCCAGTTCGACACTCGCATGACGCGGATCGCCGCCGTAGACGCCGTCGCCGGCGCCGGGCTTCGCGGCGTTGCGCAGCTTGTCGACCCTGACCATGCGCGGCTCGACCGCCAGCAGCAGCGCCGTGTCGGCCAGCCCCGCATGCGTGCCGATATCCGCGGCCGGCACGCCGTGCTCGCGCAGGATCTGGTCATAACCGTCGGAGCTGGTGCCGTAATACGCGGCCGGCACGAACGCGCGCGCACCCGTGCCGGCCCACGACTTGTTGAGCCGGGCGACGGCTTGCTTGATGTCGTTCTGGTAGCCGCCGTGGTCGCCGAGGAACACGATGTTCGTGAAGCCATTGATGCGGAAGCTGTTGGCCGCGGATTCGAGGGTCTTTTCGAAGACGTCGTCGGGCACGGTGATCGTGCCCGGGAAGCGCATGTGCGACGTCGGCGGCGCATAGCCGCCCTCGGGCACATAGGCGATGACGGGCGCGACGATCGCGTTGCCGAGACCTTCCGCGATCCGCTCGGACAGTACCCTGACCCGCGCGTTGTGCTTGCCGAGCGCGACGTACGGCCCGCTTTGCTCGGTCCCGCCGATCGGAATCAGGAGGGTGGTCTTGCCGGCCCGGATGCTGTCGCGCAGTTCGGTCCAGGTCATGTCTTCGAGTTGCACCGTGCCCGGCGCCTGGGCGAGCGCGGCTTGCGCGACGGTGACAGCGAGGGCGGCGAAGATGGCGCGTGGCAGGCATTTCATCGCGGATTCCCGGCGGAAGGAAAGAAACGACGCGGCGTTCCCTCGCACCATAAACGAACTCGCGCGACTTGTCGCTGACCGCCGCACGACGATTCACGCCGAAGGTCGAGAGAAAGGTTTTCGTCAGGATTCCATGTTGCGCCGCGAAGTCTCTCGCGCCATTTCATCGCGCGCCGGGTCGATTCGATGCACGGACTGCGGTGCTTCCCGACAGCACCTCGCCAACCCGAATCACGCCGGCAACACGGCCACCGCCTTGATCTCGACGATATAGCCGGGCGCGCCGCCCAGCATGTGCGCACCGACCGCCGTCCACGCCGGTTTCGGGTGCGCGGTGAGATAGCGGTCGCGCACCTGCATGAACAACGGCAGGTCGCGCATGTCGGTATGGAAGGTCGTCAGGTCGACCACGTCGTTGAACGATGCACCTGCCGCCTCCAGCACGCGCTTCAAATTCTCGAACGCTTGCACGATCTGCGCTTCACGGCCTTCGACGAGCTGCATCGCCGCATCGCGTCCGATCTGGCCGGATACGTACAGCGTATCGCCGGCCTTCAGGCCCGGTGCATAGCCGATTTTCTCGTACACCGCTTCCATTCCCGCCGGAACGATGGCTTTGCGATCACGCATGGGGGTCTCCGTGGCCGGCGTCTTCGTGCCGGCCGGTTGGTTGTCGATGAACACACGTTGAAACTCGTTGGACACTTGCAAGCGTCGTCACGACACGCCGCTCAACCCGTATCGCCGCCCGCGACCGGCAGCACCGTGCCGGTGATGTAGCTCGCCTCGTCGGACGCGAGAAAGAGGATCGGCGCGATCTGCTCGTCGAGGCTGCCGTAGCGCTTGAAGAACGTCGACTCCGTCACCTGGCGCACGGCTTCGCCCATCCATGCCTGTTCCTGCTCGCTGTCGCCGGCGGCATTGCGCGGCACGCGGCGCGGCGGCGCGCTGGTGCCGCCCGGCGCGGTGGCCACGACCCGGATGTTGTGCTCGGCGTATTCCATCGCGAGCGCCGCCGTCAGCGCATTGACGCCGCCTTTCGCCGCCGAGTACGGCACGCGGCGGATGCCGCGCGTCGCGTTCGACGAGATGTTGACGATCGTGCCGCCGCCGCGCGCGAGCAGGTGCGGCAGCACCGCGTGGCAGGTATAAAGCGTCGGCATCAGCGAGCGGCGGATTTCCGCATCGATCTGCGCGGGTTCGAATTCGGTGAACGGGCGCATGCGAATCGCGCCGCCGACGCCGTTGATCAGGATGTCGATGCCGCCGAACGTCTGTGCGGCGTGCGCGATCGCCGCATGCGCACCGTCGTACGTTTCGAGATCGGCGACGAAGCCGGCCGTCTCGCCACCGGTCGCTTCGGCCGCGACCTCGGCGACGAAATCCGCGCGATCGACGAACAGCACCCTGCCGCCTTCGGCCGCCGCGCGCAGCGCGACGCCGCGGCCGATGCCCTGCGCAGCGCCCGTGACGACGATGACCTTGCCAGAGAATCGTTGCATGATCACGCCGCCTTTGCCGTGACGTTGGGGGTGAACTTCTCGTAGTGGAAGCTGTTCGGCTTCACGCCTTCGTCGTCGAAATACTGGCGCACCGCGTCGACCATCGGCGGCGGCCCGCACAGATACACGTCGACGTCGCCGTCGTTCAGCGCATCGGCCGGGATGTGCTGCGTGACCCAGCCCTTGCGCGGATGGCTCGACGCGGCATCCGCGATGACCGTCGCAAAGCTGAAATTGGGCAGTTTCGCCGCGTAGGCTTCGATCGCGTCGACCAGCACGAGGTCGAGATCGCGCGTCACGCCGTAGATCAGGTGCACCTTCTGCTGCGACCCGGTGCGTGCGAGCACCTCGAGCATCGACAGGAACGGTGCAAGCCCGGTGCCGCCCGCGAGGAACAGCAGCGGCCGCTGCACGTCGCGCAGGTAGAAGCTGCCGAGCGGCCCGTGCAGTTCCAGCGTGTCGCCGGGCTGCGCCGATTCGAGCCACGTGCTCATCACGCCGCCGGGGATCTTCTTGATCAGGAAGCTGACCTTCGCATCGGCCGGCGCCGACGAGAACGAGTAGGACCGGTGCTGCCCGCTCGCGGGCACGTCGATGTTCACGTACTGGCCCGGCAGGAAGGCGGGCGCGGCCGCGCCGACGTCGAGTTCGAGCACGACGGCCGCGTCGTTGTGCTGCTCGACCTTCGTCACCGTGGCGGCGAACCCGCTCTGGCCCGTCTTGCACGCGACCGACGACGTCGGCACCGCGATCACGCAATCGCCTTGCGGCACCATCTGGCAGGTCAGCACGAGGCCGCTGTCCTTTTCGTCTTCGGTGAGCGCGTCGTCGATGTAATCGTCGCCGAGATCGTAGCTGCCGCTTTCGGCGCGGCACTTGCACGTGCCGCACACGCCGTCGGAGCAATCCATCGGCAGGTTGATCTTCGCGCGGAAGGCCGCGTCGAGAACCTTCTCGCCGGCCTTGCAGCCGATGAAGCGGGTTACCCCGTCCTCGAAGTTCAGTGCAATCTTGTAGCTGGACATGGCGTCGCCTCCACTTCCTTGTCTTTCATGACGAAACAACGGGCGTCAGACGTGATAGACGTCGAGCACCTGCCGGATGTAGTCGTTCTTCAGCACGATCTTCTTGTACGAGATCAGCAGTTCATCGCCCACCTGGCGCAACGTGACGAACATCGTGCCGAAGAAGTGATCGGTCACGCGGTAGCGGTGGTTCAGCGTGTGAAAGTTGTAGCGCACGTCCACCTCGTCGTCGCGTTCGGCCAGCACCTCGACGTTCGTCACGTTGTGGCTGGTGCGCGGCTCGGGCGTCGATGCGCCGCTGCGCTCGGTCTTGATCCGGAACACGCGATCCTCGAGACCGCCGCGGTCCGGGTAGTACATGAGCGAGATCTGGCGCTGGTGATCGTCGGTCGGCCGATCGTCGTCGTCCCATGCGGGCATCCAGTACGTGACGTCCTCCGTGTAGCAGGTCAACCACTCATCCCACTGGCGATCGTCGAGCAGGCGCGCTTCGCGATACAGCGCCGCGCAAATGATCCGGTAATCGAAGCTCATGCTGCCACCTCCCCGCGTTCCTTCTTCAGCGCATCGCGCATCACGTGCACCCAGTGTTCGTGCTGGCACACGAACAGCCCTTCGTCCTCGCTGCGCTCGCCGGAAATGCGCGGGTTCAGTCCCATCTTTTTCGCGTTCTCGTCGGGCCCGTCGACCCACAACGGCGCGCCGCGCGACAGGTCGTTCCACATCGCCGTAATGCCCGCGTAACCGGCCTGGCACGCGCGGAACTCTTCGAGATCGTCGGCCGTGCCCATGCCCGTCACGTTGAAGAAATCCTCGTACTGGCGGATCCGGATCGTGCGGTCGGTCTCGCTCTCGCCCTTCGGCGCGAAGCAGAAGATCGTGACTTCGGTCTTGTCGACGCCGAGCGGCCGCACCACGCGGATCTGCGTGCTGAACTGGTCCATCAGGAACACGTTCGGGTACACGCACAGATTGCGGGTCTGGTTGACGATGAAGTCGGCCTGCACGTCGCCGACGCGCGCCTTGATCTCTTCACGGTGCTGATACACCGGCCGCACTTCCGGGTTCATCGTCTGCGTCCACAGCAGGATGTGGCCGTTGTCGAAGCCGTACACGCCCGCGACCGACTTGCTCCAGCTGTTCGCATCGACGGCCTTGGTGCCGTCTTCCTTGCGGCGGCCCATCGTCGCCGCGTAGTTCCAGTGCACGGTGCTGACGTGGTAGCCGTCGCAGCCGTTCTCCATCTGCATCTTCCAGTTGCCTTCGTAGATGTAGGACGAGTTGCCGCGCAGCACTTCGAGCCCGTTCGGCGCCTGGTCGACGATCTGGTCGATGATCACGCGCGCCTCGCCGAGGTAGTCCTCGAGCGGCAGCACGTCGGCGCTGAGGCTGCCGAACAGGAAGCCGCGGTAGTTCGCGAAGCGTGCGACCTTCTTCAGGTCGTGCGAGCCGTTCGTGTTGAACTGCACCGGATACTCGGTCGTCTTCTCGTCCTTCACCTTCAGCAGCTTGCCGGTGTTCGAGAAGGTCCAGCCGTGGAACGGACACGTGAAGCTGCCCTTGTTGCCGTGCTTGCGGCGGCACAGCATCGCACCCTTGTGCGCACAGGCATTGATCACCGCGTGCAGCTCGCCGGTCTTGTCGCGCGTGATCACGATCGGCTGGCGGCCGATCCACGTCGTGTAGTAGTCGTTGTTGTCCGGGATCTGGCTTTCGTGCGCCAGATACACCCAGTTGCTCTCGAAGATGTGTTTCATCTCCAGTTCGTACAGCTCGGCGTTCGTGAAGATGTCGCGGCGGCAGCGGAATACGCCGGCCTCCTTGTCGTCCTGCACGGCGGTGGCGAGCAGGTGATCCAGGTCGGTGGCTTGGTCGATCGTGGCGGACATGTTGGCTCCTCCCATGCGCGTGCCGCGTCCTGCAAGCACGCTCGCATCGGTAATCGGTTGAATCTCGCGGGAACCCGGCCGGCGGCGGCGCATCGGCGCCGCGCCGGCGGGCGGTTACGCCGTCGCGGCTGCGCGCGGGCGGTGGACGATCTGGTTGTCCTTGCCCTGCACCAGCGGCGTCAGCACGAAGTTGAACTCGATGTCCTGGTACGCATCGGACTTCAGGCCGAGCGCCGTGCCGCCGGTCTTGTCGACCACGGGCGGGATCAACTCCTCGCGCGTCGCATACGCGAAGTCATCCCAGATCAGCGGGTCGCCGGCGATGTTGAACTGCGTCGTCAGCTTGCGGTGGTCGTGGCTGTCGACGAAGAAGTGCACGTGCGCCGGGCGGTTGCCGTGGCGGCCGAGGCCGTTCAGCAGCTGCTGCGTCGCGCCCTGCGGCGGGCAGCCGTAGCCCACCGGCATCAGCGTGCGGAATTCGTATTTGCCGTCGGCGCCCGTCTTCACCGCGCCGCGCAGGTTGAAATCGCTCTGCTTGCCGGTCGGGTCGAAGTGCGAATAGAAGCCGTGCGAATTCGCGTGCCAGCATTCGACCAGCGCGCCCGCGACCGGCTTGCCGTCGAGTCCCGTCACCGTGCCGTGGATCACGAGCGGGCCCGCGCCGTCGTCCGCGTCGAGGTCGATCTTCGACACGCCGTCGCGCACCGGTGCGCCGGCCACATAGAGCGGCCCTTCGATCGTGCGCGGCGTGCCGCCGTCGAGGCCGACCGCCTTGTCCGCGGCATCCATCCGGATGTCGAGATACTTCTCGAGGCCGAGGCCGGCCGCGAGCAGCGCCGCTTCGCCGTCCTGGCCGAGCTTGTTCAGGTAGTTGACGCCGGCCCACACCTCGTCGGGCGTGATGTCGAGATCGTCGATCGCCTTGAACAGGTCGCCGAGCAGCCGCAGCACGACCTGCTGCGTGCGCGCGTTGCCGCCCTTCGTGCCGTTCGCGCCCGCGTTCGACGCGGCCTTCAGCAGGTCCTGCACTTCCCGGGACTCGAAAACTTTGACGCTCATGATGGTGTCTCCACGTGTATTGGGGGGGAATGACGGCCTTTGCCTGGCCCGGGTTATCGCGCGACTTTCGTCAGCCCGTCGCGGGTGAAACGCCTGACCTTGTCCTCGTCGAGTTCGATGCCGAGGCCAGGGCCGTCCGGCACGGTCAGTTCGAAGTCGCTGTAGTCGAGCGGCTGCGTCAGGATCTCTTCGGTGATCAGCAGCGGCCCGAACAGTTCGGTGCCCCACTGCAGGTTCGCGACACTCGCGAACAGGTGCGCGGACGCCACCGTACTGAACGCGCCTTCGAGCATCGTGCCGCCGTACAGCTCGATGCCGGCCGCATCGGCGATCGCGGCGACGCGCTGCGCGGCGAACAGGCCGCCGCTCTGTTCGATCTTGATCGCGAACACGTCCGCGCCGTGATACTTCGCGATGTCGAAGGCGCTGTCGGGGCCCTGCAGGATTTCATCGGCCATCAGCGCGATCGGGAAGCGGCGCATCAGGCGCGCCAGCGCCGCGGCCGAGGCCACCGGCTGCTCGACCAGTTCGCAGCCGGCATCGGCCAGCGCCGGAATCGCGCGGGCCGCCTGCGTTTCGCTCCACGCCATGTTCACGTCGACACGTACCGACGCGCGATCGCCAACGGCCTTCTTGATCTCGGCCACGTGGCGGATATCCGTGTCGGGCGACTTCGCGCCGATCTTCAGCTTGAATACGTTGTGGCGGCGCTGGTCGAGCATCCGCTCGGCTTCGGCGATGTCGGTGGCCGTGTCGCCCGATGCGAGCGTCCACGCGACCGGCAGGCGGTCGCGGCGGCGGCCGCCGAGCAGTTCGCTCACCGGCACGCCGAGCCGCTTGCCGTGCGCGTCGAGCAGCGCGGTTTCGAGCGCGCTCTTCGCGAAGTGATTGACCTTCGCGAGCTTGCCGACGAACGCCATCAGCGTCTGGATGCGCGTCGCGTCCTTGCCGATGATCGCCGGCGCGAGATACGTGTCGATCGCGAGCTTCATCGCCTCGGGGCTTTCCGGGCCGTACGCCATGCCGGCGATCGTGGTGCCTTCGCCGAGGCCCGTCACGCCGTCGCTGCAGAGCACCTTCACGAGCATCAGTGTCTGGCCGTGCATCGTGGCCACCGACAGCTTGTGCGGGCGGATCGTCGGCAGGTCGACGAGGCGGGTTTCGATGCGTTCGATGGTGACGGAGGACATGGGGCTCGCCGTGGGGGTGAAGTTCTTGAGGCGATTTATACGTCTCGGCCGAATCGAGCGTCCAATACTTTTAGGCGGTCATTTCAATACCTGACAGGTATTGAAATTCGAGAATATTCGCTGGATATCGCTGGTTACCATACCCACGATGACAGGCAATACGGCCGGGAAGCCGCGCTGGATCGAGGGGAGCGGTTACCCGGGATACGGATGTCCGGAGACGGGAATGGCATCGGTCGCCACGCGCGCGGCGACGCAAAAAAGCGGCCTTGGTGGGCCGCTGTCAGGGTTTTCCTGATGCCTCGCCGGGGGCTCGTGGGCGAGTTTCTCGATATGCGCGGTTGGCGGCCGGATTCGTGGCGAGCGTCACCGGCTCCGGCAATTCAACCGCCGCCGCGCCCCGGGGCGCGGCGGCACCGTGTCACGCTTCGCCATCGACGCCCGGATAACCGCCCAGCCTGCCCTCCACCCCATACCCGTCGTCCGGCGCCGGCAGCCGCCCGAGCACCCGCTCGACCTCCAGCGCGACCGCGATGAGTTCGCGATCGGTGCCGGCCGCCCCGTCCAGTGCGAGGCCGACCGGCAGCCCGGCCGCCGTCAGGCCGGCCGGGACGGTCATGCCCGGTACGCCGGCATTGCTGCCCGGCTCGGTATTCCGGATGTAGGTCGAGAACACCGACGCGGTCTCGCCGTTGAGCATCATCGTGTCGCCCGCCGGGATCGGGCACGCGGTCGCGATCGTGGTCGGAAACACCAGCGCATCGGCTCCGCTGTCGGCGAGGCACTGCCGATACGCGGCACGCGACCGCGTACGCCGGTCGAGCGCGGTGCGGTACGCCGCTTCGCCGATACCGTCCGGGCCGGTGATATGGCGGGCGATCTTCGCGACGTCCGGGCTCCCCACGTTCGCGACGATGTCGTCGACCGACAGGTCGTAGCCGTTCTCGACCAGATAGGCGTGCATCGACGACCGGAATTCGTACATGGCGATGACGGCCGGCTCGTCGTCGAAGAACCCCGGATAGTCGTTCAGGTCGATGTCGACGCACTCGAATCCCGCCTGCTCCAGCTTCGCCACCGCGGCATGGGCCACCCTTTCGACATCCTGTGCGAGGCCTCGCCAGAACGTCGTGCGCGGGACCGCCAGGCGCACGGGGCGCGTCGCGCTGCGGGCCGGCAGCGCCGGCGGCGCACCGGCACCGGTGCCGGCGCCGGACAGGATCGCGTCGAGCAGCGCGATGTCCTCGACCGAGCGCGCGATCGGGCCGACGGTGTCGCGCGTGCGCGAAATCGGCGCCACGCCGGCCGACGGGTAGCGCCCCACGGTCGGGCGAAGACCGACGGCACCACACAGCGCCGCCGGAATCCGGACCGAGCCGCCGGTGTCCGTCCCGAGCGCGGCGGGTACCACGCCCGCGCCAACCAGCGCGCCCGAGCCGCTGCTGCTGCCGCCCGGAATCCGGTTGAAGTCATAGGGATTGCGTACCGCGCCCGTCACGCGGTTGTTGCCGGACACACCGAGCGCCAGTTCGTGCAGGTTGGCCTTGCCCGCGATCAGCGCCCCTTGCGCCAGCAGCCGCGCGACGACCGGCGCATGCTGCGGCGGCACGCGGTTGTGCAGCGCCAGCGTGCCGTTGCCGGTCGGCAGGCACGCGGTGTCGATGTTGTCCTTGATCGCGATCGGCAGGCCCAGCAGCGCGTGCCGGGTGGCCGATGTCGCGAGGTCGCGGTCGCAGCGGGCCGCTTCGGCAAGCAGCCGCGCATCGTCGACGCACGTAAAGCCGTTCAGGTAGCGCCAGCGTGCGTGCCGCTCGATCGTTGCGTACGCGTATTCGACACAGGAAAACTCACGGCGCAGGAGCGCGTTCCGGGCTTCGGTCAGTGTCAAGGTTCCCAGGGTGGGCATCGTCGTCGTTCCTCGTAACGGGTGATCGTCACAAGGTAGGGCGCGCCGATTTTGACGCCCATCATCACAATGGATGACCCCGGCCGCCAGCCGCGCGACCGGTTACGCCAGCGCGGCCGCGAGGCTCGCGCGGTTGGCGACGCCCTTCTTCGCCATCACGCGCCGCAGGTGCGTGCGGACCGTCGGCACCCCGATGCCGAGCGTGCGCGCGACGTCCTTGTCGGTATAGCCGGCGGCAACCAGCCGCGCGACGTCGCTCTCGCGCTCGGTCAGCCCCGCGCACGCATGGCGCCGCCGCAGCAGCGCGCGCCGGAAAAACGGCTCGATGCCGTTCAGCAGCAGCTTGTCGCGCTCGGTGAAATCGGGCCGCCCTTGCGCCCGCCAGATGCGCAGGTCGCCCACATGGGTCGCGCCGTCGAACGCATAGACGTTGATGCCGTGGTGCATGCCGTCGCGACACAGGAAATCGTTGTAGAACTCGGTCTGCTCCAGCTCGCGCCGGCTGACCACCTCGTCGACGCAGGTCGCCACGCGGCGCGCGCGCAGTGGCGACGTGACCGGATCGATATGCTGGAACCACGCTTCGTACCGGGCGATCTGCAACGGATCGACGTTGTACGAAAACCCGTTGCGCCACAGCCCGGTGTGTTCGTCGCAATCGAACGACGCGGCGAAATCGGCGCGGAGCAGCTGCGTGATCGCGGGTAGCACGACCGTCCTCACGTCGACGGCCGGCCCCAGCTCTTCCAGGCGGGCGACGATGTCGCCGAACAGCCGGAGTTCCGCCGGCGTGATATCGGACACGGAAAGGTTCATGACGGACGGTTCCTCGGCAAGCCGGTGGAGAACACCTGCATCGAGCGCTGCGACGAGCGCTTTCGCGGCGAAGGCCCGAACGGGCATGGGTGCGTCGCGATGCGCCATGTTACCCGGCTGATCGACGTACTGCGTATCGCATATCGACTACGGCGCCGAGCGGGCTCATGGTTCGCCCGGCCCGCCGGCACCTGAGCGGTTCGCCAGGGAGCACGAGGCAAAACGGCCTTTTTCCCGAGGCGAACCACGGCCGGCCCACTGCGGCACGCCGGCCGCTGCGTCATGGCGCCAAGTGGAGCCCCCGCTCAGCGGCCGACCGCCGCCAACGACGCCTGCCATTGCGCGGCCACGCCGGCGTAATCCCTGATCTTGAACGCGGAGCCGTCCTGCACGTGGACCCAGCCGAGCGTGCGCTCGGCGAGCGGCTTGTCGTGGTCGTCCGTCGCGATCTTGACGATCGCCTGCGCACGCACATGCACGAGACCGTCCGGATAGTCGGACGACGGGTTCGCCAGCGTCACCGTCACGAACGGCCCGAGATCCTGCAGCAGTCGAGCGGCCGGTGGGTTGTCGGCCATCAGCAACGATCCGCCCTTCACGCGGTCGTCCACGCGAATGGCCGTGCCGCCCGGCCGCCGCTGCGCAGCGGTCGGCTGCGACATCCACAGCACGTGATCCGGGTTGAGATAGACCACATCGGGGTCGCCCATTGCGTCGCGGGTTTCAATCCGGGGTATCGGCATGCACAGTCTCCTGTCGAATATCGGGCACCGATCGCCGGTGCGTCGGCTCCATGATGATGCCGCAATATGTCGGCTTGCCGCGTGCATGGCGGCGAATGGCGCGACCACGCCAGGCCGGATGGCCGCGCGCCAAGCACGTGACTCGCAGGTGACTGTTTCGCAGGTGTGCCGGCGGCGGCGAGCGGTGGTCGACACCGCTTCGCGCCAACGCGCCCCGCGGCCGGGCCGCACCGCCTACCCTCGCCACGTCGCGTCCGCGAGCTTCGCCACCAGCGCGTCGTACACGACCCGGATGCGCCGGGGCATCGGCCCGCGCCGCGGCCGATAGACGTGCAGCTTCCACGGCTCGGGTTCGAGGCCGGGCAGCAGCCTCACGAGGCGCCCCTTGTCGACGTACGGCCGGACGAGGTATTCCGAGCACTGCCCCAGCCCCACCCCCGCACATACGGCCTCGATCTCCACCTCGGTATCGTCCGTCAGATACGCCGGCGACGACGGGACGAACTGGTGCTCCCCCCGAAACATCCACGGCCACGCGCGGCCGCTCGCGCGATCGATCAGGCACGTGACCGGCATCGATTCGAGTTCCTTGCGGTTCCTGGGCTCACCCAGCCGCCGGATCAGCGACGGCGCGCCGACGATCCACATCGGCAACGGCCCGACCATGCGTGCGACGAAACGATTGTCGCCGATCGCCCCGACGCGCACGCCGATGTCGATCTGCTCGTCGACCACCGGCGACGGCACGTCCGACAGCCGCAGGTCGGGCACGAGCCCCGGATACCGCTGCATGAGATCGCTCAGGATCGGCTGGACGTAATGACGCCCCATGCCCGACGGCGCCGTGATCCGGACGACGCCCACCGGCTCGTCGGCCTGGCCCGTCGCGGGCCCGAACAGCCCGTCGACGGCAGCCAGCGCCGTCTGCGCATCACGCGCGAAGGCTTGCCCGAACGCGGTGATCCGGATGCTCCGCGTCGTGCGGTGAAACAGCGTTTCGCCGAGCATCTCCTCCAGTTCACGCACCGCGCGCGTCACGACCTGCGGCGACACGCCGAGGCGCGCCGCCGCCTCGCGGAACGTGGGCGCCGCGGCGGCCGCGGAAAAGATCTTCAGGATGTCGAGTCGGTTGAGCATGGAGAACCCTCGTGGCACGCGCATGCGGCAGCGCTTTTCATTCCCGAAACGGGAATTCTGAATGCGCCATTGTTCCATTTTTTTACGACGCGCGAGCGACCACAATGCCCATCAGGCGTGCATCGCAACCGATTCAACTCAGCCACATGCGCCGCTTTCATCCCTCACTCTGGAGAATCTCATCATGAACGCAAGCACGAAACCCGCCCCACTCGACGGCCGCATCGCCCTGGTGACGGGCGCCAGCTCCGGCATCGGCCGCGCGTCCGCGATCGAACTCGCGCGTCGCGGCGCCAAGGTCGTCGTCTCCGCGCGGCGCAAGCCCGAACTCGATCAGCTGGCCGACGCCATCGTGACCGCCGGCGGCGAAGCCCGGGCCTTCGTCGCGGACGTCGCGAACGAAGACCATCTGCGCAAGCTGTTCGATTTCACGGTGGCGACCTACGGACGCCTCGACATCGCTTTCAACAATGCCGGCACGGAAGGCGTGTTCGCGCCGCTGCTCGAGCAGGATGCCGAGCGGTTCGACAGGGTGTTCGAACCGAACGTGCGCGGCGTGTTCAACTCGATGAAGTACGCCGCTCAAATCATGCTGCGGCAGGGTTCGGGCAGCATCATCAACAACGCATCGATGGGCGGGCTGATCGGCTTCGAGAATGCATCGGTCTATATCGCGAGCAAGCACGCGGTGATCGGGATGACGAAGACTGCTTCGATCGAATGGTTCAAGCGTGGCGTGCGCGTGAACGCACTGTGCCCGGGGCTGATCGAGACGCCGTTCCATCATCGCGGCATCTGGCCGTCGGAAGAGGCGCAACAGGCGTTTGCCGCATCGACGCCGGCAGGACGCTGGGGCTCCGCCGAGGAGATGGCGACGATCGTCGCGTTCCTCGCGTCGGACGACTCCAGCTATGTGTCGGGGCATGCGCTCGTGGCCGACGGCGGTTACTCGGTGGCATGACGGGCAAGCGCAAGTCCGTTATTAGCGTGAACAGGCCCTAGGCCACCGCCTGCCTCGCATGCAGCCGCAGCGCCAGCCACGCGATCCCGACCGCCACCGCGCCGACCACGCCGCCGAACGTGCCGACCCACGGCAGCCCGAAGTCGCTCGCGATATGGTTGCCGATCAGCGCGCCCGCGCCGATCCCGACGTTGTACAGCCCGGAGAAGATCGACACCGCGAGGTCGGTTCCCTCCGGCGCCAGCTTCAGCACCCATGCCTGCATCGCCAGCCCGAAGCAGACGATCGCCCCGCCCCAGACCAGCGTATGCACGGACAGCGTGACGATGTTCAGCGCGCACGGGAACAGGATCAGCAGGCATCCCGCCAGCGCGACGATCGACCCGAGCAGGAAGTCGTCCGGCCGGTGCGGATAGATGCGGTTGAAGCAGATCGCGGCCGGTATGCCGGTGACGCCGAACAGGATCAGCACATACGTGATCCGGCTGCTGCTCGCATGGTTGACGCGCTGGACGAAGGGCTCGATGTACGTGTACGACGTGAAGTGCGCGGACACGACGAGCACGGTGATCGCGTACAGCGCCACCAGCGCGGGCTTGCGCAGGAACACGCCGATGCTGCCGAGCGACCCGGCGCCCTGGCTCGGCGATACCGGCAACGTCGCGCGCAGCAGCAGCAACGCGACGCCCGCCGCGCCGGCAATGATCAGGAACGTGACGCGCCAGCCGAACGTCTCGCCGACCACGCGCCCGAGCGGAATGCCGGCCACCATCGCGATCGCCGTGCCCATCGCCAGCAGGCTGAGCGCGCGGCTTTTCCGGTCGCTCGGCGCGAGCCGCACGGCCAGCGGCACGGAAATCGACCAGAACACCGCATGCGCGCACGCGATGCCCAGCCGGCCGACCATCAGCACCGCGAAATTCCACGCGACACCGGTCACGACGTGGCTCGCGATGAACACCAGCAACGCCCCCGTCAGCAGCTTGCGGCGCTCGACATGGCGCGTGGCCAGTGTCAGCGGCAAAGACACGACGGCCACGGCCCATGCGTAGATCGTCAGCATCAGGCCGACGTCGGTCGGCTGCATGTGCAGGCTGTCGCCGATCGCGCTGAGCAGCGCGACGGGCACGAATTCGGTGGTATTGAAGATGAAGGCGGTGAGTGCCAGGGTCAGGACACCCCACCACGAGTGCTTGGAACTGACGGCGTCCGGTGTAGCCATACCTGGAATCGGCGAGACGAGGGTTGGGGGCGCGCGGCGCGGAGAACCCGGCCCGGCGATCGCCGCGATTGTACCAGCGGCACATGACGCGGCGCGGCGCGGGGCGGCGTCGGCGGGCCGCGGGACATGGTCACGACATCGCCATGCGCCGATAATGTGCCGACCGGCTTCTCACGCCCCGTTCGCTCGAGCCCCATCGAGCCAGGAGAGTTACATGCGCATTGAAACGTCTTTTCTGTTCGATCTCGACGGCACGCTCGTCGACAGCGTCTACCAGCACGTGCTCGCGTGGAAGGAAGCGCTCGATGCCGAAGGTATCGAACTGTCGGTGTGGCGCATCCACCGCAAGATCGGCATGAGCGGCGGCCTGTTCCTGAATCAGCTGCTGCGCGAGACGTCGGGCGACCTCGACGCCGAGCGCGTCGAGCGGCTGGCGCGCCTCCATGCAGCCGCGTACCAGCGGCTGCGTGCGCAGGTCCGGCCGCTGCCGGGTGCGCGCGAACTGCTGGCCGCGCTATCAGCAGCGGGCATTCGCTGGGCGATCGCGACCAGCGGGCGGATGGAAACGGCCGCCATCAATCTGGAGGCGCTCGGCGTCGATCCGGCGAAGCACGTGGTGGTCACGCGCGACCAGGTCAAGTACGCGAAACCGGACCCCGACCTGTTCCTGACGGCCGCCGCGCAACTGAACGTGCCGATCGAACACACGGTCGTGGTCGGCGACAGCATCTGGGACATGCTCGCCGCCGCCCGCTGCCGCTCGCTCGGCGTCGGGCTGCTGTCCGGCGGTTACGGCAGCGATGAACTCGAACGCGCGGGCGCACTGCGCGTGTACGACGATCCGGCCGATCTGCTGTGGCATCTCGACGAGATTGCCGCGCGGCCCTGAAACGCCTGCTTCGCCGACGGCACCTTCGCCGGATCGCCGTCGGTTTCGTCAGGTCGCGAGCGACCACCGGCCACGCCTCCGCCATGTCGGCACGTGGCCGCCGAGCACCTCAATCGTCGTCGATGCGCTTGTCGATCAGATAACGGCCCCGCTCGACGCCCGCAAGCAGCGCTTCGTTCTCGGTCATCCAGTCGGGGCCGTCGGCCGCCGGCGCGAGCAGCTCGATGCGCTTGCCGCCGACATACACCTGCACCTCGTCGCGCCACGCACCGCTGTCGTTGCGCCGCGCCCACACGCGGATCTCGTGCCCGCGATACGGGTCACGAACCTGTGCGTCCTGTTGATTTTGCACGGTGGCCTCCTGTACCTATCTGCGATGACGATGCAAAAAATACGCGCCGCATGATCGCCGCGCGCCCCGTCGGCCCGATGCGCACGCGCCGTGCCCGGTGCCCGCCCGCTGGCACGCGGTTTGCGCGCCGATCGCGTGTCGAACCGCCCATGGGCAAGCATCGCGAGCCCGCGAAGCGGTTCCCCCCTGCAACCGGACGACGATCCGCGCACCGACGCCTTCCCCGGCTCCGCTCCCGCGACCCGGCTCGCGGATCGAACGTCCCGACCCTTCGCCCAGGAGCCTCGTGTGAATCAAACGACCGATCTGCTCTCCTATCTCGTGACGAGCCAACTGGCTGCGCGCATGCGGTCCGGTGCATGGCTCACGACCGGTCAGCTCGTCGACGTGCAGCGTATGTGGCTCGCGTGCCATCACGCCGAATGCGGATGGCTTGCGCGAGTCAGGATCGCGGACGCGTCCGCGACGATCGCGCAGGGGATCTACGACATCGCGATCGCGAACCGCGATCCCGACAGCGGCGAACGTGTGCGGCTCGACGCCGATTCACCGGAACTGAACGCGCTGCGCGAACGGTGCGACGCGCTGCTGCAGCGGATCGACGGCAACCGGGACGTCGACGCATGGTGATCGTGCCAGACCGCGCGACATGCGCCGACGAGAGAGCCGCAGGTGTCGCGCACGTTCCCGAGCGTATGCCCGGCAAGCTCGCCGGACCCGGATGGGGGGGCTCCGGGAGCGGCTGTTCGACGGAGCCGTGCATCGCAACGTGAGCGGCTGGCCGGCGTTCGATCGCGATCCGCCGGTCGCGCGGCTGCGCGCGACGCCCGCAGCGGGCACGTCGCTTGCGCGGTGAGCCCGTTTTGATCCGACGGAGCCGGCCCATGCGAACCGACGCACTCGACGGAAACGCTCTCGACTACTGGTGCGCACGCGCGCTGTGCGCCGACGACGAAGACACGCTGCGTTTCACCGCCGTCGCACCGCACCTGGTCGTGACGGCTGCGTGCGACGCACTCAGGCGGCTCGACACGTGTTTCGTGCCGTCGGCGTCGTGGTCCGACGCGGGCGCGGTGCTCGACCGTGTCGACGATCTTCGAATCGCACGGCACGGCGACGACGTCGAATGCGACGCGACCTTCGTCGACGGCCCGTGCACCTGCGGCGCGCACGGGCGCGATGCGCGCGTGGCCTTGCTGCGGGCGTTCGTGCGCGCACGCTTTGGCGACGAAATCGATGCACCGCCGCCGTTCCCGCACCGGATCGAACACGGTGCGGTGGTGCGCTGCGATCCCGGCGTGCTGCTTCCCGAAGCCGATGACGATCGTGCCACGGGCGACAGCACGGATATCCGCTCGGTGCCGCGCATATAAGTGCATGCAGGTACCCAGCGGGCATGTAAAAACGACAGTCCCCGCCGCCGCGGGTCGCGCACCCGCCCTTGCCCCACGGGAAACCACCCGGCAGGCACGCGCGTTGCGGCGAACCGGCGTCACCGACCGCCGCCCGTACACCCGCGCCATGGACTCCACGCCGATCTTCGCTCCGCATATCCAGTTCTGCGACGCCCGCCTCGTCGGACCGCTCGACGCATGGCCGCAGACGTTCGCGCAGGCCGCCGGCCTGGGCTTCGATCACGTGCTCGTCGGCGCGTTCTGGGCCGCGAGCGTCGCCGGCTTTCCGCGCCACGTGGCCGATTTCCGGCGTCCGGCTCAATCGTTCGCGACACGCGCGAGCGCGCTCGAAACCTTCTCCCGGCTCGCCCAGCTTGCACACGGCCACGGGCTGCGCCTGCTGCTCGAAGTCGTGCCGGATCGTGTCGCGCGCGAGAACCCGCTGCGCGCCGAGCATCCGGACTGGTACGTCGAGCACACGCACGACGACGCGCTGATCGATCCGCGCGGCACCGCGCACGCGCTGGATGTCGCCCATGCGAACCTCGGCGATGAAGCCGCGCGCGACGCGCTGTCCGCGTGGTGGTGCAAACACCTCGCCGCGTTCGCCGATGCGGGCGCGGCCGGCTTCCTGATCGACGCGCCGCATCATCTGCCGGCCGACTGGTGGCCCGGCTGGCGCGCGGCGCTGCGCCGTACGCGCCCGGACGTCGCGGTGCTCGCCGGCGTGCCCGGCCATGCGCGCGACGCGCTGGCGCAACTCGAAGGCGCCGGGTTCGACGCGGTGTTTTCATCGGTGCGCTGGTGGGACCTGCGTGCCCCGTGGTTCGTCGACGAACACCGGCTGCTGCGGCGCATCGGCTCGCCGATCGCGTTTCCCGACGCGCTCGACGGCACGCGCCTCGCCGACGACTGGCCCGATGCGCCGGACGACACCGTCGCCCGCGCCTATCGCCGCGCACTGTGGACCGCTGCCGCCGTCGGCACCGGCTGGCTCGTGCCGATGGGCTTCGAGCGCGGCGTCACGGTGCCGCTGATGGCGCGCGACGCCGATGCGGCGCGCTACCGCGCCGCGTTCGAGCGCGCGCGCTTCGACCTGTCGGGCACGATCGCCGATGCGAACGCGTGGCGCCGCGCCACGCCCGTTGCGGCCGCGCGCGGCGAAATCGCGCAGTTGAGCGCGCCTGGCGCACCGGCAACCGCATTGCTGCGCGGCACCGGGCCGTCGCTCGAACAGGACACCGCCGCGCTGCTGATCGCGTTGAATCCCGATCTCGATGCAGCAGTGACGGTCGACCCCGCGACGATCCTGCCCGGCGTGCCGGGCGGATTCACGCGCGTCGCCACGCACGGCGGCACGCCAACCCACCCGCCGGCCGCGCTCGAACCGTTCACGCTCGAACCCGGCGCGTACGCGCTGCTGCATGCATGGCGGGCGCCGCCCGTCACGACCCGCCACGACGCCGCACACGAGCGCGGCATGGTGTCCGCGGCGCTCGCGGCCGACCGGATCGCGATCGAGCGCGTCGAGCCGTCGGTCGACGGCGGCCGCTTCGCGGTCAAGCGCGTGATCGGCGAGACGCTCGTCGTCCACGCATCGATCTTCACCGACGGGCACGCGCATCTCGCGGCCGCGCTGCAGTGGCGCGCCGCCGGCGACGACGACTGGCGCGAAATCCCGTTCGAAGCCGAACCGAACGACCGCTGGCACGCACGCGTCACGCTCGATCGGCTCGGCCGCCATGAATTTCGCGTGATTGCCTGGCGCGACGACTGGGCATCGCTCGTCGACGATGTCGCGAAGAAACACGCGGCCGGCCAGGACGTAACGCTCGAACTGCGCGAAGCGCAGCTGCTGCTCGCGACCGCACTCAAGTTCGCCCATCCGCTCGACGCACGCGCGCTCACGCAGATGAAACAGTGCATCGCCGAATTCAAGGACGCGCCGGCCGACACGCAGCTCGCGCAGCTCGGCGCGGCGCCGCTTGCCGATGCGTTCGCGGCGCTGCGCTACCGCCCGTTCGTCACGCACGATGAAACGACCTGGCCGGTCGAGGTCGAGCGCCGCGCGGCGCGCTTCTCCAGCTGGTACGAGATGTTTCCGCGCTCGGCGAGCGACGATCCGCACCGGCACGGCACGTTCGACGACGTGATCGCGCACCTGCCGCGCATCCGCGACATGGGTTTCGACGTGCTGTATTTCCCGCCGATCCACCCGATCGGCACGACCGCGCGCAAGGGGCGCAACAACAGCCTGAAGGCCGGGCCCGACGACGTCGGCAGCCCTTACGCGATCGGCTCGCCGGACGGCGGCCACACGGCCGTGCATCCGCAGCTCGGCACGCTCGAATCGTTCCGCGCGCTGGTCGATGCCGCGCGCGGCCACGGGCTCGAGATCGCGCTCGATTTCGCGATCCAGTGCTCGCCCGACCATCCGTGGCTCGCCGCGCATCCGGGCTGGTTCGCGTGGCGGCCCGACGGCTCGCTGCGCTTCGCGGAAAATCCGCCGAAGCGCTACCAGGACATCGTGAACCCCGATTTCTACGCGCCGGACGCACTGCCCGACCTGTGGCTCGCGCTGCGTGACGCGGTGCTGTTCTGGGTCGACGCGGGCGTGCGGATCTTCCGCGTCGACAACCCGCACACGAAGCCGCTGCCGTTCTGGGCGTGGATGATCGACGACGTGCGCGGCCGGCACCCGGACGTGGTGTTCCTGTCCGAAGCGTTCACACGGCCGGGCATGATGTACCGACTCGCGAAGGTCGGCTTCTCGCAGTCGTACACGTACTTCACGTGGCGCGAGTCGAAGCGCGAATTCATCGACTACCTGACCGAGCTGACGACCGGCCCGGCGCGCGAATTCTTCCGGCCGAACTTCTTCGTCAACACGCCCGACATCAATCCGCGCCACCTGCAGAACGCGCCGCGCACGCAGTTCGTGATCCGCGCGGCGCTCGCGGCGACGCTGGCGGGCTCGTGGGGCCTGTACTCGGGCTTCGAGCTCGGCGAATCGGCCCCGCTGCCCGACAGCGAGGAATACGCGGACGCGGAGAAGTACGAGCTGCGGGCGCGCGACTGGAGCAAGGCCGCGCATATCGGCGCCGAGGTCGCGCGGCTGAACCGCGCGCGGCGCGCCAACCCGGCGCTGCAGACGCATCTCGGCCTCACGTTCGCCGACGCGGACAACGACTCGGTGCTCGTGTTCGTGAAGGCGACGCCGGCGTTCGACAGCGTGGTCGTCGTCGCGATCAGCACCGATCCGTGGCATCCGCAGGTCGCGAACTTCACGCTGGATGCGTCGCTGTGGCGCGGCCTGGGGCTCGTCGACGGCGAACCGCTCGACGCGCTCGAACAGGACGCCACGCATGCGGAAACCTGGCGCGGACATCGCCAGTACGTCTCGCTCGATCCGCATGTGCGCCCGTATGCGATCTGGCGGCTCACGCCGTCAACAGGCGCCGCGCGGGCGGCGGCGCGCGGACCGGGCGACGCCCGGCCATCCTCGGGAGCCCATGGATGATGAAACGCGAAGATTCCCTCGACGACGTACGCCGCGCGCAATTCCCGTCGCTGGCGCCGGCCGGCACCCCGCGCCGGCGCCGCGCACGCCGTCGCGCGCCGGCGCTCTGCGCGGACGATCCGCTGTGGTACAAGGACGCGATCATCTACCAGGTGCACGTGAAGTCGTTCTACGACTCGAACAACGACGGCATCGGCGATTTCCCCGGCCTGATCGCGAAGCTCGACTACATCGCCGAACTGGGCGTCGACACGATCTGGCTGCTGCCGTTCTACCCGTCGCCGCGTCGCGACGACGGCTACGACATCGCCGACTACCGCGACGTGCACCCCGACTACGGCACGCTGGCCGACGTGCGGCGCTTCATCCGCGAAGCGCATGCGCGCGGCATTCGCGTGATCACCGAGCTGGTGATCAACCACACGTCGGACCAGCATCCGTGGTTCCAGCGCGCACGCCGCGCGAAGCGCGGCTCCACGCATCGCGACTACTACGTGTGGTCCGACACCGACACGAAATACGCGGGCACGCGGATCATCTTCCTCGATACGGAAACGTCGAACTGGGCGCACGACCCGATCGCCGGCCAGTACTACTGGCACCGCTTCTATTCGCACCAGCCGGACCTGAACTTCGACAACCCGGCCGTCGTGCGCGAGGTGATGCAGGTGATGCGCTTCTGGCTCGACCTCGGCATCGACGGGCTGCGGCTCGACGCGGTGCCGTATCTCGTCGCGCGGGAAGGCACCAGCAACGAGAACCTGCCCGAGACGCATGCGATCCTGAAGCAGATCCGCGCGACGATCGACGCCGAGTATCCGAACCGGATGCTGCTCGCCGAGGCGAACCAGTGGCCGGAAGACGTGCAGGAATATTTCGGCAACGAGGACGAATGCCACATGGCGTTCCATTTCCCGCTGATGCCGCGCATCTACATGTCGATCGCGAGCGAGGACCGCTTCCCGATCGTCGACATCATGCGGCAGACGCCGGAACTCGCGCCGAGCAATCAGTGGGCCGTATTCCTGCGCAACCACGACGAGCTGACGCTCGAGATGGTCACCGACTCCGAGCGCGACCTGCTGTGGCAGACCTATGCGACCGACCGGCGCGCGCGGCTGAACCTCGGCATCCGGCGCCGGCTCGCGCCGCTGATGGAACGCGACCGGCGCCGCATCGAGCTGATCAACTCGCTGCTGCTGTCGATGCCCGGCACACCGGTGATCTACTACGGCGACGAGCTCGGGATGGGCGACAACATCCACCTCGGCGACCGCGACGGCGTGCGCACGCCGATGCAGTGGTCGTCGGACCGCAACGGCGGCTTCTCGCGCGCCGACCCCGAACAGCTCGTGCTGCCGCCGGTGATGGGCGCGCTGTACGGCTATGACGCGGTCAACGTCGAGGCGCAGACGCGCGACCCGCATTCGCTGCTGAACTGGACGCGCCGCATCCTGTCGACGCGCCGCGCGTCGCAGGCGTTCGGCCGCGGCACGATCCGCTTCCTGCGTCCGGAGAACCGCAAGGTGCTCGCGTACCTGCGCGAGCTGGACGGCCACGATCCGGTGCTGTGCGTCGCGAACCTGTCGCGGGCGTCGCAGGCCGTCGAGCTCGACCTGTCCGAATTCGCGGGCCGCGTGCCGATCGAGATGACGTCGGATTCGCCGTTTCCGCCGATCGGGCAGCTCACGTACCTGCTGACCTTCCCGCCCTACGGATTCCTATGGTTCGTGCTGGCCGAGCACGGCCGCGAGCCGTCGTGGCGGCAGCCCCATGCGGAGCCGCTGCCCGAATACGTGACGCTCGTGATGCGGCGCGGCGATACGTGGCCGGACGTCGAACAGCTGCACGTGCTCGCGCACGACGCACTGCCCTCGTGGCTCGCGCGGCGGCGCTGGTTCGCGTCGAAGGACCGCGCGATCGGCACGGCCAGGCTGAACGTCGTCACGCCGGTGTCGGGCGAACCGTTCCAGTATGCGGAAGCCTGGGTCGAATCCGGTGAGACGGGCCATGTCGAACGCTACGTCGTGCCGCTCGCGGTCGCGTGGGGCGGTGAAACCTCGCAGCCGCTGTTTGCGCAGCTGGCGCTGGCGCGCGTGCGGCGCGGCCATTCGGTCGGCTACCTGACCGACGCGTTCGCGCTGCCGGCGTTCGCGCACGGGATGCTGCGCAAGCTGCGCGACAGCGCGACGGTGCCGACCGCCGACGGCGGCCGGCTCGCGTTCCTGCCGGAAGACGCGCTCGCCGCACTCGATCCCGGCGACGACGCCGAAGTGCGCTGGCTCGCGGCCGAGCAGAGCAACAGCTCGCTCGTGATCGGCGACGCGATCGTGCTGAAGCTGGTGCGCAAGGTCGCGCACGGCATACATCCGGAAGCGGAAATGAGCCGCTACCTGACGCGGATCGGCTACCCGAACACCGCGACGCTCGCGGGCGAAGTCGTGCACGTCGATCCGGACGGCACACCGCACACGGTCGCGATCCTGCAGCGCTACGTCGACAACCAGGGCGACGCGTGGACGCGCTCGTTCGACTTCCTGCGGCGCGCGGTGGACGAGCTCGCGCTGCCGGCCGCCGACGAAGAGGACACCGGCGACACGGACGAGGAACCCGAAGCGCTGCTCGGCTATGCGGCGTTCGCCGGGATCATCGGTACGCGGCTCGGCCAGTTGCACGTCGCGCTCGCGCAGCCGTCCGACGATCCCGCGTTCGCGCCGGAGCCCGCGACGCCCGGCCATGTCGACGGCTGGTGCGCGGACGCGATCGCGTCGTTCCAGCACGCGCTCGACGTGCTGCGCACGCGGCTCGATGCGCTCGACCCTGCAATGCGCGCGGCGGCCGACACGCTGCTCGCGTCGCGCGACGCGGCCGTCCGCGCGCTCGGCGAGCTCGTGCCGCGCACGCTCGAGGCGCAATGCATGCGGATACACGGCGATTTCCATCTGGGCCAGGTGCTCGACGTGCAGGGCGACGCGCTGCTGATCGACTTCGAAGGCGAGCCGGCGCGCCCGCTCGAACACCGCCGCGCGAAATCGCATCCGCTGCGCGACGTGGCCGGCCTGCTGCGTTCGCTGTCGTACGTGAGCGCGACCGCGCAGTTCGCGATCGAGAAGGCGCCGCCGCAGGCGGCCGGCCGCAAGCGCGCATTGTTCGATCGCTTCGGGCAAGCCGCCGCCGACCGCTTCGTCGACTGCTATCGCACGGCCACCGAGCAGGCCCCCGCGCGTTTCGTCGACCCGCGCTACGCCGATCGCCTGCTCGCGCTGTTCCTGATCGACAAGGCGTCGTACGAGCTGTGCTACGAAGCCGCGAACCGGCCCGACTGGCTGAGCGTGCCGGTCGGCGGGCTCGCCGCACTGGTCGAACGGCTGCTCGGTGACGGCGGTGCATCCGCCGAAGGAGGGTCGCAATGACCGGAACGCTGTTCGAACGATCCGATATCGATGCGCTGCTCGCCGGCCGCCATCCCGATCCGTTCGCGTGCCTCGGCCCGCACGGGCAGGCCGACCAGGTCGTCGTGCGCGCGCTGCTGCCCGGCGCGAAAAGCGTGCACGCGCTGTCGCCGGAAGGCGCCGACCTCGGCGCGCTCGCGTGCGTCGATCGCGCCGGCTGCTTCGCGGGGACGATCCCGCGCAACGGCGGCGCGCCCCACTACCTGCTCGCGATCGACTGGCCCGACGCGCGGCAGGTGATCGACGATGCGTATGCGTTCGGCACGCTGCTCGACGACGCCGTGCTCGCCCGCTTGTCGGCCGGCGACCCGGCCGCCGTGCTCGACTGCCTCGGCGCCGCGCCCGCGCGCATCGACGGCACCGACGGCGTGCGCTTCGCGGTCTGGGCGCCGAACGCGCAGCGCGTGTCGGTGGTCGGCGATTTCAACGGCTGGGACGGCCGCCGGCATCCGATGCGGCTGCGGCGGCCGTCGGGCGTGTGGGAGCTGTTCGTGCCGGGCATCGGCGCGGGCGAATGCTACAAGTACGAGGTGCGCGCGGCCGACGGGCGCGTGCTGCCGCACAAGGCCGATCCCTGTGCGCGCGCGACCGAGGCGCCGCCGCGCACGGCGTCGGTCGTCGCCGACGTCGCGGCGCTCGACGCGTTCGCGTGGCACGACGACGGCTGGATGCACGCGCGGCCGCACGCCGACCGCTACCGTGTGCCGTGGTCGATCTACGAGGTGCATGCGGAATCGTGGCAACGCGTGCCCGAGGAAATGAACCGCAGCGCGACCTGGGACGAACTCGCCGAGCGGCTGATTCCGTACGTGAAGGGCATGGGCTTCACGCACGTCGAATTCATGCCGATCGCCGAATACCCGTTCGGCGGCTCGTGGGGCTACCAGCCGCTCGCGCAGTTCGCGCCGTCCGCGCGCTTCGGGCCGGTCGAAGGTTTCGCGCGCTTCGTCGACCGTGCGCACGCGGCCGGCATCGGCGTGCTCGTCGACTGGGTGCCCGCGCACTTCCCCGACGATCCGCATGGCCTCGCGCAATTCGACGGCACCGCGCTGTACGAGCACGCCGACCCGCGCGAAGGGCTGCATCCCGACTGGCACACCTGCGTGTTCAACGTCGGGCGCACGGAAGTCGGCGCGTTCCTCGCCGCGTCGGCGCTCGCGTGGGCGCGCCGGTATCACGTCGACGGCATCCGCGTCGACGCGGTCGCGTCGATGCTGTACCGCGACTATTCGCGCGCCGAAGGCGAATGGGTGCCGAACGTGCACGGCGGCCGCGAGAACCTCGAATCGGTCGCGTTCCTGCGCATGATGAACGACACGCTGCACGGTGCGGCTGCGCCGGCGGGCGTCGTCACCGTCGCGGAGGAATCGACCGCGTGGCCGGGCGTCACCGCGCCGACCGGCGACGGCGGGCTCGGCTTCGACTTCAAGTGGAACATGGGCTGGATGCACGACACGCTCGCGTATCTGCGCGAAGACCCGGTGCATCGCCGCTATCACCACGACCGGATGACGTTCGGGCTCGTGTACGCGTTCTCCGAGCGCTTCGTGCTGCCGCTGTCGCACGACGAGGTCGTGCACGGCAAGGGCTCGCTCGTCGCGAAGATGCCGGGCGACGCGTGGCAGCGGCTCGCGACGCTGCGCGCGTACTTCGGCTTCATGTGGGCCCACCCCGGCAAGAAGCTGCTGTTCATGGGCAGCGAATTCGCGCAATGGGCCGAGTTCGCGCATGACGCGACGCCGCACTGGGATCTGCTCGACGCACCCGCGCATCGCGGCGTGCAGCGGCTCGTGCGCGACCTGAACCGCACGTATGCGGCCGAGCCCGCGCTGCATGCGCTCGACTGCCACGCGGCCGGCTTCTCCTGGCTGATCGGCGACGACCGCGACAACAGCGTGTTCGCGTTCGCGCGCCGCGACGACGCCGGGCACCTGGTGGTCGCCATCTGCAACTTCACGCCGGTGCCGCGCGCGAGCTATCGCGTCGGCCTGCCCGCGCCCGGACAGTGGCGCGAACTGATGAACACCGATGCCGCACCGTACGGCGGCACCAACGCCGGCAACGACGGCGCCGTGTGGGCCGAAGCCGTGCCCGCGCACGGCGAGGCGTGGTCGGCCACCCTGCGCCTGCCGCCGCTCGCGACGCTATGGCTGCGCCCTACCTGATTTCCCGCACCCTGGACACGGAGATCCGCCCCATGCCGACCGCCCTGCCCACCCGTCTCGAATCCGGCCGCAGCTATCCGCTCGGCGCGACCTGGGACGGCCTCGGGACCAACTTCGCGGTGTTTTCCGCGCACGCGCACCGCATCCAGCTGTGCGTGTTCGATCCGACCGGCCGCAAGGAGCTTGCGCGCCTCGACCTGCCCGAATGCACCGACGAGATATGGCACGGCTACCTGCCCAACGCGCATCCGGGCACCGTGTACGGGTTTCGCGCGGACGGCCCGTACCAGCCGCAGCACGGCCATCGGTTCAATCCGACCAAGCTGCTGCTGGACCCGTACGCGCGCAAGCTGGTCGGCCAGTTCCGCTGGTCGGACGCGCTGTTCGGCTATCGCCTGCATTCGAACCGCGCGGACCTGTCGATGGACCGGCGCGACTCGGCGCCCGCGATGCCGAAGTGCGTGGTGGTCGACGAAGCGTTCGACTGGAGCACCGACCGGCGCCCGCGCGTGTCGTGGCGCAACACGGTGATCTACGAGACCCACGTGCGCGGCGCGTCGATGCGGCGTGCCGGGTTGCGCCCGCCCGAGCGCGGCACGTTCGCGGCGTTCGCGCATCCGGCGTTCATCGATCACCTGCTGTCGATCGGCGTGACGACGGTCGAGCTGCTGCCTGTCCACGCGTTCCTGCAGCAGCGCGCGCTGGTGCAGCGTGGCTTGCGCAACTACTGGGGCTACGACACGGCCGCGTTCTTCGCGCCGGAGCCCGCGTATCTCGCGACGCGGCGGCTCGACGAGATGCGCATCGCGATCCGCCAGCTGCATGCGGCCGGCATCGAGGTCGTGCTCGACGTCGTCTACAACCATACGTGCGAGGGCAACGAGCTCGGCCCGACGCTGTCGTGGCGCGGCCTCGACAACGCGAGCTACTACCGGCTGATGCCGGACGACCGCCGCTTTCATGTCGACGAGACCGGCTGCGGCAACACGCTGAACCTGTCGCATCCGCGCGTCGTGCAGATGGTGATGGATTCGCTGCGCTACTGGGCCACCGCGTTCAACATCGACGGCTTCCGTTTCGACCTCGGCGTGACGCTCGGTCGCGAGGAACACGGCTTCGATCCGGGCGCGGGTTTTTTCGACGCGCTGCGGCAGGACCCGGTGCTCTCGCAGCGCAAGCTGATCACCGAGCCGTGGGACCTCGGCCCCGGTGGCTACCAGCTCGGCCGCCATCCGCCCGGTTTCGCCGAATGGAACGACCGCTTTCGCGACACCGTGCGGCGCTTCTGGCGTGGCGACCCGGGCCAGCGGCCGGAGCTCGCCGCACGCCTCGCGGGGTCGGCCGACCTGTTCAATCACCAGCGGCGCCATACGTGGGCGTCGGTCAATTTCATCACCGCGCACGACGGCTTTACGCTCGCCGATCTGGTGTCGTATTCGAAGAAACACAACGACGCGAACGGCGAGGACAACCGCGACGGTCGCGACGACAACTGCACCGCGAACTGGGGTGTCGAAGGGCCGACCGACGATGCGGCGATCCGCGCCGTGCGCGCGCGCGTCGCGCGCTCGATGCTCGCGACGCTGTTCACCGCGCTCGGCACGCCGATGCTGGTGGCCGGCGACGAGTTCGGCCGCACGCAGCACGGCAACAACAACGCGTACTGCCAGGACAACGAGCTGTCGTGGCTCGACTGGGATCTGGCGCGCAGCGACGAAGCGGTGACGCTGATGCGCTTCGTGTCGCGGCTCGCCGCGCTGCGGCGCATGTATCCGGTGATGTCCGCGCCGCGCTACCCGTCGGGCGACCGCGAGGCCGCGCCGGGCATGGCCGAGCTCGGCTGGTTCGACGAGCACGGCGACGCGATGACCGTGCCCGCGTGGCAGGACCACGAGCGCCGCGCGCTGACGATGCGCCGCGTCGGCACGGGCCGCACCGGGCGCACCGAGGCGCTGCTCGTGATGCTGAACGCGTCGTCCGAGACGGTCGTGTTCGCGCCGCCCGCGCCGGTGCTCGACTATCGCGTGCTGGTCGACACGGCCACGCCGGACGCCGGCCCGCGCCCGTGGCCGGCCAGCGGTCTCGACGTCGCCGCGCACGCGGCCGCGATCGCGGTGGCCGCCGTGCCGCCCGACCTGTCTCCGGGAGACCCGACATGAGATCACGCCCCGCCCGTCCATCGGATTCGCACGCGTTCGACGCGTCGTTCGGCGCGACCTGCGTCGACGTCGACCGCACGCGCTTCCGGCTGTGGGCGCCCGCGAGCCGCACGGCCGCCGTCGAAATCGAAGGCGAAAACCTCCCCACCGTCCCGATGACCGCGGTGGGCGATGGCTGGTTCGAGGCCGTCGTGCCGTGCGGCCCCGGTACGCTGTATCGCTACCGGCTCGACGGCGATCTCGCGGTGCCCGATCCCGCGTCGCGCTTCCAGCCCGGCGGCGTGGCAGGCCCGAGCCAGGTCGTCGATCCGGCTGCGTACCGCTGGCGCCACGACGCGTGGCGCGGCCGCCCGTGGCACGAGACCGTCCTGTACGAGCTGCACATCGGCGCATGCGGCGGCCACGCGAGCGTCGAGCGGCGGCTGCCGGACATCGCCGCGCTCGGCGTGACCGCTGTCGAGCTGATGCCCGTCAATGCGTTTCCCGGCGCGCGCAACTGGGGTTACGACGGCGTGCTGCCGTTCGCGCCCGATGCGTCGTACGGGCGGCCCGAGGAACTGAAGGCGCTGATCGATACCGCGCACGGGCTCGGGTTGCAGATGTTTCTCGACGTCGTCTACAACCACTTCGGCCCGGAAGGCAACCTGCTGCCGCGCTACGCGCCCGCGTTCTTCCGCGCGGACCGGCAGACCGCGTGGGGGCCGGCCATCGACTTTTCGCGGGAGCAGACGAGCGCTTTCTTCATCGAGAACGCGCTGTACTGGCTCCACGAATTCCGTTTCGACGGGCTGCGCATCGATGCCGCGCACGCGATCGACGACGACATATGGTTGCGCGAACTCGCGCGCCGCGTGCGCGCGTACGCCGGCGACACGCGCCACGTTCACCTCGTGCTCGAGAACGAGCGCAACGCGGCGAGCCTGCTCGGGCCCGGCGGTTTCGACGCGCAATGGAACGACGACTTCCACAACAGCGCGCACGTGCTGCTGACCGGCGAGCGCGACGGCTACTACCGCGCGTACGCCGACGCGCCGTTGCGCCATCTCGCGCGCACGCTCGGCGAAGGCTTCGCGTACCAGGGCGAACCGTCGCCGCTGCACGACGGCGCCCCGCGCGGCGAACCGAGCGCGCACCTGCCGCCGACCGCGTTCGTCGCATTCCTGCAGAACCACGACCAGGTCGGTAACCGCGCATTCGGCGAACGGCTGCGCACGCTCGCGAACGAAGACGCGGTGCGCGCGGCGACCGCGCTGCTGCTGCTCGCACCGTCGATCCCGCTGCTGTTCATGGGCGAGGAAGACGGCAGCACGCAGCCGTTCCAGTTCTTCACCGACTATCGCGGCCTGCTCGCCGACGCGGTGCGCGAAGGCCGGCGCCGCGAATTCGCGGCCTTTCCGGCGTTCGCCGACGCCGCGCATCGCAACGCGATTCCCGATCCGAACGACATCGCGACGTTCGTGCGTTCGACGCTGCACGGCAGCAGCGACGAAACCACGCCCGACACCGACGCATGGCGACGCTTCTACCGCAGCGCGCTGACCGTGCGCGCGGCGCTCGTGACGCCGAACCTGCCCGGCGCCAGCGCACTCGGCGTCGACCTGCTCCCGGGCGACGGCGACCCGCAGGCGCTCGCCGCGCGCTGGCGCCTCGGCGACGGCAGCACGCTGACGATCGCGTTGAACCTCGGCTCGTACGACGCGGTGCTGCCCGCGCTGCCGGTCGGCAAGATCGTGTTCGAGACGCCGCCACGTGCGCGCGACCGGTTGCGCGACCTGCGGCTGCCGCCCCGCGCGTGCATCGCGTGGCGCGACGGCGAGGTCAACCAGGATGCGCGGCAGCACCGCATGAATGGGCAGGGCCGATCATGACGACCGACGTGTCGATCACCGAACTCGCGCGCGCGGCCGGCCTGGAACCCGACTGGACCGATGCGGGCGGCATCGCGCGGCGGGTGGACGATGAAGCCCTCGTCGCGCTGGTCGACGCGCTCGGCTGGCCGTGCAGCACGGCGACCCAGCGGGTGGAAAGCGCCGCCGCACTCGCCGACGCGAACGCGGCGCCACCGCGCATCGTCACCGGCGACGCGGGCCTGCCGCTGACCCTGCCGGCCGCGATCGCCGCGCCGGGCGCGCGCTTCCGGATCACGCTCGAAGCGGGCGGGCATGTGGACGGGCGCGTGGGCGGCGAAGGCGAACACGGCACGCTGCCGCCGCTCGCGATCCCCGGCTATCACGCGCTCGACGTCGGCGACCAGCGCATCGGCCTCACGATCGCGCCGCCGCGCCCGCAACCGGTCGACCCGCGCGCGGCGGATGCGGGCGGCCGCTGGGGCATCGCGGCGCAGCTCTACAGCCTGCGCCGCACCGGCGACGACGGCGCGGGCGACTACACCGCGCTGGCGCGGCTGGCCGCACATGCGGCACGGCACGGCGCGCAGGCGGTGGCGATCAGCCCGACGCACGCCGGCTTTCCGGCGCTGCCCGCGCACGACAGCCCGTATTCGCCGTCGTCGCGGCGCTGGCACAACGTCGCGTATCTCGACTGCGACGCGGTGCCGGGTGCCGCTGCGGTGCCTCACGCTACCGGTGCCGCGGCCGACGCACCGTTGATCGACTGGCCGCACGTGCTGCCGCTGAAACTGCGGCGCCTGCGTGCGTGCTTCGACGCGTGGCGCGCCAGCGACGATCCGTCGCGTGACGCATTCCAGCGGTTTCGCGCGACGGGCGGTGCGGCACTCGATGCGCATGCGCGCTTCGACGCATTGCAGGCGTTCTGCCTCGAGCATGGGGCGGGGGTTGACTGGCGGAAATGGCCGGCGCCGTGGCGCGAGCCGGGATCGGCTGAAGTCGACGCGTTCGCGCACGCCCATGCCGACACGGTCGCGTTCCACACGTACCTGCAATGGTGCGCGTCGCGCGCGCTCGGCGACGCGCAGCACGCGGCGCGCGGCGCGGGCATGGCCACCGGGCTGATCGCCGATCTCGCGGTCGGCTCCGATCGCGCGGGCAGCGACGCGTGGACGCACGGCGCGACGCTGCTGCGCGGGGTGTCGCTCGGGGCGCCGCCCGACCTGTTCAATGCGGCCGGCCAGGCGTGGGGCGTGACGACCTGGACGCCCGCCGCGCTGCGGGCGGAAGGCTTCGTGCCGTTCGTCGAACTGTTGCGCTCGGCGTTCGCGCATGCGGGCGGCATCCGCATCGATCACGTGCTCGGCTTCGCGCGGATGTGGATCGTGCCGGACGGCGGCTCGCCGCGCGACGGCGCCTACCTGCGCTATCCGGTCGACGATCTCGTGCGGCTCGTCGCGCTCGAGGCGGCCCGTTATCGCGCGCTCGCGATCGGCGAGGATCTCGGCACGGTGCCGGCCGGCTTCCGCGAACGGCTCGGCGCGCAGGGCATCGCCGGGATGCGCGTGCTGTGGTTCGAGCGCGACGCCGGCGGCGCCTTCCGGCCGCCGTCGGCATGGGATCGCGACGCGATCGCGATGACGTCGACGCACGATCTGCCGACCGTGGCCGGCTGGTGGCGCGGGGTCGATCTGGCCTGGCGGCGGATCGCGGCCGAGGCGGCACAACAGTCCGGCGACGCGGAGGCGCGCAACGCAGCGCCGCCCGCACCGCCGGATGAAGCCAGCGCGGATGATCGGCACACGATCGTGCCCCGCGCAGCCGCCCCGCCCGACGCTGCGGACACCCCGCCGCCCCCGGAAGCCGGCCCCGCCGCCCCGCCGCCCGCCGTCGATCCCGACGTCGTCGCCGCGCATGCCGCGCGCGCCGCCGAACGCGCCGCGCTGTGGCGCGCGCTACAGCACGCAGGCTGCGCGCCGGCCGGTGACGCCACCCCGCCGGCTGATGCGCCGCCGGTCGCCGCGATACTCGCGTACGTCGCGCGCAGCTCGTCGCCGCTCGCGATCCTGCCGCTCGAGGACCTGCTCGCGCTGGACATGCAGCCGAACCTGCCGGGGCCGCCCTGCGGACATCCGAACTGGCGGCAGCGCCTGCCACGCGCGATCGACACGCTGTTCGACGCCGACGTGCGCGACCGCATTGCGGCCGTGGTGCGCGCACGCGGTTCGCGGGAGCCCGGACCATGACGCCACGCGCGACGCTGCGACTGCAGCTGCATGCGGGCTTCACGTTCGACGACGCGGCCGCGCACGCCGGCTATTTCGCGCGGCTCGGCGTGAGCCACCTGTACCTGTCGCCGGTCGCGACGGCCGAACCCGGTTCGCGACACGGTTACGACACCGTCGATTACGGCACGCTCAACCCCGAGCTCGGCGGCGAAGCCGGTTTCGTCCGGCTCGTCGAAGCGCTGCGCGCGCACGGGCTGGGCGTGATCGTCGACATCGTGCCGAACCACATGGGCGTCGGCGGTTCGTCGAACGGCTGGTGGAACGACGTGCTCGAATGGGGCCCCGCGAGCCCGTACGCGCACCACTTCGACATCGACTGGCATCCGCCGGACGCGGCGCTCGACGGCAAGGTGCTGCTGCCCTGCCTCGGCTCGCCGTACGGTGAAGCGCTCGCGGCCGGCGACATCACGCTCGACGCCGATCCGGCCACCGGACGCTTCTTCGTGTCGTGCCCCGGGCGACGGCTGCCGGTGGCCGCCGCCACCTACGCGGACCTCCTGCGCATCGCGAATCGCGCGGACCTGAACGCGCTCGCCGAACGCTTCGACGCTGCGCCCCTGCGCGACAGCACGCGCCTCGCCGCCGCGCATGCGGCGCTGCGCGATCACGCGGCCACGCACGGCCCGCATGCGCTCGACGCGGTGCTGCGCGGCGCCGATCCGCGCCGCGCGCGCTCGCGCGCCTGCCTGCACTGGCTGCTCGAACGCCAGCACTACCGGCTCGCGTGGTGGCGCACGGCCGCCGACGAACTGAACTGGCGGCGCTTCTTCGACATCGCGACGCTCGCGGCCGTCCGCGTCGACGACGATGCGGTGTTCGATGCCGTCCATGCGCTGCCGCTGCGGCTTCATGCGGCCGGCTACATCGACGGCCTGCGCGTCGATCACGTCGACGGCCTCGCCGATCCGCGCGCGTATTGCCGGCGGCTGCATCAGCGGCTTGTCGCGCAACGCGACGCGCGGCCGTACATCGTCGTCGAGAAGATCCTCGCGCCCGGCGAAACGCTGCGCGCCGACTGGGCCGTCGACGGCACGACCGGCTACGACTTCATGAACGACGTCGGCGCGCTGCTGCACGATCCGGCCGGCGCCGCGCCGCTCGCCGCGCACTGGGCGCACGTGTCGGGTTCGTCGCGCACCTTCGCGCAAGAGGCGCTCGACGGCAAGCGGCGCGTGCTGATGCGCCAGCTCGCCGTCGAGCATGCGCGCGCCGCGCGGGCGTTGCACGGCGTTGCGCGTGCGGCACCCACTACGCGCGACGTGAGCCGGATCGCGATTCGGCGCGTACTGGGGGAACTCGCGGTGCAGTTGCCTGTATACCGGATGTATCCGGTGCAGGACGAAGAACCGGCCGACGCCGATCGTCGCGTGCTCGCGCAGGCGTACGAACGTGCGGTCGCGGCCATCGATCCTGCCGACCGGTTCGCACTCGATCACGTCGCCACCTGGCTCGGGTTGCCGGTCGCACGCGTGCCGCGCGCGGACGCCGCCGCGCTGCACGCGGCGCGCGTCGCGTTCGCGCAGCTCACCGCGCCGCTGGCCGCGAAGGGCGTCGAGGATACGGCTCACTATCGTTACGGCCGGCTGCTGTCGCGCAACGAGGTCGGCGCCGACGCGGGCGACTTCAGCCTGTCGCGCGGCGCGTTCCATGCGCGCAACCGGCGCCGCGCGCGCACCGTGCCGCACGGGCTCGTCGCCACCGCCACGCACGACCACAAGCGCGGCGAGGATGCCCGGGCGCGGCTGGCCGTGCTCAGTGAAATACCCGACGCGTGGCGCGCGGTGTCGCTCGACTGGTCCGCGCTCAACCGGCCGAATCGCGGCAGCGCGCATCGCGACCTCGCATGGGCGCCGGGGCCGGCGGCCGAGGCGATGCTGTACCAGACGCTCGTCGGCTGCTGGCCGCCTGGACTCGCGCCCGACGACGCGGCGGGGCTCGCGGCGCTCACCGAACGCGTCGTGCAGTGGCAGACGAAAGCGCTGCGCGAGGCGAAGCGGCACACCGACTGGCTCGCGCCCGATATGCGCTACGAGCGCGATTGCGAAGCGTTCGTCCGCGCGATCCTGACTCCGCGTGGCCCAGGCGACTTCGCCCATCGGCTGCATGCGTTCGTCGCGCGGATCGCGCCGGCCGGCGTCGTCAACAGCCTGACGCAGGCCGTGCTGCGGATGGCATCGCCCGGCGTGCCCGACCTGTATCAAGGATCTGAATCATGGGATCACTCGCTCGTCGATCCGGACAACCGCCGTGACGTGCCGTTCGCGGCGCTCGCGGCCGAGCGGGTCGACGAGCCGGTCGCGTCGTATCTGGCGACGTGGCCCGATGCGCGCGTGAAGCGGGCGCTGGTCGAGCGCATGCTGGCGCTGCGCGCGCGATGGCCGGTGACGTTCGCGAACGGCGCATACGTGCCGCTGCGCGTACGCGGCCCGCTCGGTCGTCATGCGGTGGCGTTCGCACGGTGCAGCGACGAGGCCACCGTGGTGGTGGTCGCGACGCGGCTCGCGGGCCGATTGCTCGGCGAAGCACCGGAAGTGCCGCGCGTGGAACCCGCGCAATGGGGCGAAACGGCGGTCGTGCTGCCGCGCGATATCGACGGGCCATGGACGGACGGGCTGAATGCGCGGGATGCGATCGACGTGCCGGGACGCATGCTGCCGCTCGACCGCTGCCTGGCCGCGTTGCCCGTCGCGGTGCTCGTCGCCGCGCATCCGCCCGTCACGCGTCGGTGACGTCGGGCTCGCTCGCGTCGTTGCGCTGCACGCACTGCACGACCGACAGTCCGTCGGCCGTCAACGCAGGCCGGCGCTTGCCGGACGCGTCGTCGTGCTGCATCACGATCAGGTGCTGTTCGACCAGCGCAAAGACATCCTCGCGGTCGTTCTGGATCTGCTCCGGTGCGCGATGCACCAGGAGCAGCGTGGCGAATTCATGTGCGGTCAGCATGCTCGTTCCCCGTTGGCGGCTGCGCGAGATGCGCGCCGGCGAGCAGCAATGCATGCACGGACCATGCCGGTTTGCATGGCGCCTCCGCCATCCGTGCCGCATACGCGCGGCGCGATGTGGCACCACACGGCGGCCCGTGCGCGGTGCAAAGTTTTCAACGGTGTGTAATGCGGGAGGCAAACCGCGGGAAGCAAACCGGCACGCACGCACCGGGAAAGCCAGCCGGGGTCAGAATCGCCGAGACCGGGACACGCCCGCTCGCGCACGACCGGCCGGCGCGCGGAAATAGCCGCTGTGCAGCACCATGCCGCCGTTACCGTTGTCGTTGCTGTCGCCCAGCACGTCGGCGCATGCGGCTTCGATGCGCGCGCGGCCCTGTTCGAACGCATCGCGCAAGTCGGCCTCCAGCGCGGAGCGTGCGCCGAAATGATCTTCCAGCGCTTCGACCGTGATGGCCCAGGTTTGCGGCTCGCCATCGACATCGACGACGAAACACAACTGCAGCTCCGCCCCGTCGAACACGGGCGGCTCGTCGACCAGCGTCACACGGCGTGCGGAATCGGTGGCCATGATCTCAGGCGCCCCGCGCCGAGAGGCGATCGACCGGCGCGTCCCCGATCGCGAAAATGGCTAGCCTGCAATGCTCCAATCTGCTGCTCATGAGACCCTCCGTCCGCGTGGTGGCGCGTGACGCGCCATGCCAGTCGCGCAGCAAGCGGCGTGCCTGCCGCCCCGTTCGCGCGCGCCAATCGAGTATCGGAAAGCCGATCGGCGCGGCTACTGCAGACTGCGCGCGGCGTCGAGCATCGCGTCGGTCAGCTCGACCGTCAACGTCACGTGTTCGTCGGGCAGGCGGTCGAGCAGGTCCTCCACCGTGGCGTGCAGGAGCGCGTGCACGCGCATCCGCGTGCTTTCGTCGAGATCCGCATAGCGCTCCATCGTGTCGCAATCGAGCACGAGCACGACCGAATGCCGCGCGGTCTCCGGCGGCGGATCGGCCGCCTCCGCCCACGCCGCCTGAAACACGATCCTGCCCGTTGCGACGTCGACATGGACCGTCGTATCGAGATCGTCGGCGTCGATCATGTCGCCATCGGCATCGTTGTCGAACTCGTCGTTTTCCAGCCAGATCCGGGAATGCGATTCCATGATGTCCTCCTGCGTGATGGCGTGATGGCGGGGTGGCGGGATGGCATGTCCAGCCTGTCCTTTGGAGCAACACCCGTGCCGCGCCCGGCACGGGTTCGTCGTACGGATGAGGCACGCCGCGCGGCACGCGGTTTGCGCCGCCAACCCCGTTACTACGTCCCTGTCACCCCAATGGAGCCGACTTAATGCCTTCCGCTACCGCTACCCACGCGCATGGCAAGCGCCTGACGCGGCGCCCGGGCCGCACCCGCGGCACCGACCCGCACCACCGCAAGCGCTGGTCCGCCGAGGTCACGCAAAAAAGCGATGCGCTCGACATCGAACCCGACATCTTCAAGTCCGACGACCCGGCCGCGATCGCCGCGTCGCTGAAGCGTTCGGCCGAACACAGCCGCCGCCGCCATGCGTCGCCGTTCCAGTCGGCGATGTCGATGCTGAACTTCTACGTGAACCGCGCGGGCCGCAACCTGCCGAAAACGCGCCGCACGACGCTCGAACGCGCGAAGCGGAAGCTGCGCGAGGCGTTCGGCCGCAAGCCCTGACGGCGCGCGACCACGTGACCGGCCTGCCGCGACGGCACACATGCACGAGACGCTCTGGTACCTGATCGTCGGCGCGGTGCTGATGGGCATGGGCGTCGCGACGTCCGCGCTGCGCCACCTGCCCGTCAGCAGCGCGATGATCTATCTCGTGCTCGGCGTCTTGCTCGGCCCGGCCGGCGCCGGCCTGCTGGATCTCGATCTCGAACGCGACGCACGGCTGCTGCGTGAAATCGTCGAGATCGCGCTGCTCGTCTCGCTGTTCGCGATCGGGCTGCGGCTGCGCGTGCCGCTCAACGACCCGCTGTGGCGCGTGCCGTGCCGCCTCGGCCTGCTCGCGATGGGCCTCACGGTACCGCTGCTGGCCGCGTGCGCGATGCTCGTACTCGGGCTCGACCTGGGCCCCGCGCTGCTGCTCGCGGCGATCCTCGCGCCGACCGACCCGGTGCTCGCGCACGACGTGCAGGTGCACGACCCGGGCGATCGCGATCTCGTGCGCTTCGCGCTGTCGGGCGAAGGCGGCCTGAACGACGGGATCGCACTGCCGTTCGCGCTGGCCGGGCTCGCGCTGTGCGGCGCGCCCGGCACGACGCACGGGCTGCCGCCGCTGTCGGGCGCGTTCGCGCTCACCGCGCTGTGGGGCATCGCCGGTGGGGCCGCGATCGGCGGCGGCCTCGGCTGGATCACGACGAAGACGATCGGCTGGCTGCGCACGCGCCACGCCCAGGCGCTCGGCCTCGAAGGCTTCTTCGCGCTCGCGCTGATCGTGCTGTCGTTCGGCGCCGCGCAGTACGCGCATGCATTCGGGTTCATCGCGACGTTCGCGGCCGGGGTCGCGATGCGCCGGGTCGAGCACCGCGCGAGCGGCGACCGCGCGCCACGCGACGTGATCGGCAAGATCGATTCGTCCGACGTCGTCGCCACCGAGAAGCATCCGAAAAAAGCGCACGCGTTCATGGCCGAATCGGTGCTCGGCTTCACGATCGAACTCGAACGGATCGCCGAAGCCCTCGTGATGACGATGATCGGCAGCGTGCTCATGAAACTGCCGGGCCCGCTGCTGACGTGGGGCGCGGCCGCGCTGGTCGTCGTGCTGTTCGTCGCCGTGCGCCCGCTTGCGGTGCTGGTCACGCTCACCGGTTCGCGCGCGACGCATGCGCAGCGACGGCTGATGGCGTGGTTCGGCATCCGGGGCATCGGATCGTTCTACTACCTGCTGTTCGCGCTCGAACACGGGCCCTCCGGCACGGTGCGCCCGCTCGTGGCCCCCGTGCTGGCCGTCGTGTCGGCATCCGTGATCGCGCACGGGATCACCGCGACGCCGCTGATGAACTGGTATCACCGGCTGCAGCATCGGCGCTGACGCGTGCATGACGATGCACGCGGCCACGCGATTGGGTCGCCACGCAGGCGCCGGCGCCGGGGGGTGTGAGGGAAGCATCGACATGCGCTCGCCGCGCTCGGGATACAGCGGCCACGCGGATCGCCGCGTCGCCCCCCGCGAGCAGCAGCGGCGTCAGGGCGCGCGCAGCGCCGCGTCGAGTTCGGCGCGCGTCACGTCGAGCGCGACGTTGCATTCGATCGCCTCCTCCTCGACGCGCGGCTTGCGCTCGTCCACCGCGCGCCGCGCGCGGTCGCACAGAACCGTGCGCACGCGCAGCCGGTCGGCCGCGCCGAGCGATGCATAGCGCGTGATCACGTCCGGATCGAACCGCAGGTCGACCGTGCAACGCCATTCGCGCGCGTCCTCGTCGGACGGCACGCGCACCCATGACACCTGGATCGTCAGCCGCCCGGACGCGTCGTCCGCATGCACGACGACGGTCGATTCCGACGGGAAACCGTTCGCGAGCGCATGCTCGAGTTCCTCGATGCGCTGCGACCGGCGGAGTGCGCCGCTCATCGTCGCACCACGCCCAGCAGTAGCGTGACGAGGAAGATCACGACGAAGATGTAGAACAGGATCTTCGCGATCTCGGCCGCGCCGGCCGCGATACCGCCGAAGCCGAACACGGCCGCAACGATCGCGATGATGAAGAAGATGACGGCGTATCGCAGCATGGATACCTCCTGGATGGCAGCAGTGGTCAATATACGTCGTCGCCGGTCACGCATCGTGCTTGTGCTCCGGGTTGCCGCGTCTCGGCGTGGACGCCATTTTTTCACGTTCCTTTTCGCTCATCGACCTGGCCATCGGCTTCGCCGGCGGCATGAGGTCCTGCATTTTCGTGTTGCCGCGTCTGGCCGACAGCGCGGCGCTCGCCGCACGCTGCCGGGCCCGGGACGTAGCCGACAGGGTTGCGCGCCCGTCGTGGGCGCACGCGTCGACGCGACGGTCGACACGTGCCCGCGACAGGCTCGCCCGGGCCACCGTCATGCGGCGTCGCGGCGCCGCAGGTCGGCCGGCGGAATCTTCATCGCCTGGCGATACTTCGTCACCGTGCGACGCGCAAGCAGGATGCCGCGGCCCGCGAGGTTCTGCGCAAGCGTGACGTCGGACAGCGGATCGGTGTGCCGTTCGGACGCGATCATGTCGCGGATCAGCACCTTCGCGGCCGCCGCCGAGCACACGCCCTTGCCGGCCGCCTCGAGCTTGCGCGGGAAGAAATGCTTGAACTCGAACGTGCCGTGCGGCGTGGCCATGTACTTGTTGCCCGTCGCACGCGACACGGTCGATTCGTGCAGGTCGAGTTCCTCGGCGATGTCGCGCAGCACGAGCGGCTTCATCGCGATCTCGCCGTAGCGGAAGAAATCGCGCTGCCGCGCGACGATGCATTCGCCGACGCGCTGGATCGTCTCGAAGCGCTTCTGCACGTTGCGGATCAGCCAGCGCGCTTCCTGCAGCTGCTGGCCGAGCGGCGAATCGCGTTCGCCGCTCGACTGCGCGAACAGCGTCGCATAACGTTCATGCAGCCGCGCGCGCGGCAGCACGGCCGGGTTGATCGTCACGATCCACTCGTCGCGCACCTGGCGCACGATCACGTCGGGCACCACGTAGTCGCCGCGCGTGCTGCCGTAATGATTGCCGGGGCGCGGGTCGAGCCCGCGCACCAGCGCGCAGGCCGCCTGCAGCGTCGGCGCGTCGCAGCCAATCCGCCGCTGGATCTCGGCCGTCTCGCGGCGTGCCAGACGCTCGAGATGCTCGCGCGCGATTGCCTTCGCTTCCGCGAGCGCCGGCGTGCCGGCCGGAATCGCGTCGAGTTGCAGGACGAGACACTCGGACAGCGAGCGCGCGGCCAGCCCCGGGCGGTCGAGCATCTGCACGAGCCGCAGCGCGACCGCGAGATCCTGCTCCGACAGCAGCAGCGCGGGGTCGGCCGCGACCAGCAGTTCGGCCAGTTCCTGGCGCAGGTAGCCGTCGTCGTCGAGCGCGTCGATCACGACGCGCGCGGCTTCGCGGTCACGCCGGTTCAACGGATAGAGCCGCAATGCATCGTGCAACTGCTGATTCAGCGACGGCTCCGCGGCCAGCCATTCGCCGGGCGACTGGCCGCCCGCATCGTCGCCCTGGCGGCTCGTGCCGCGCGGCGTGGGCGCGGCCGTCAAAGACACTTCGGACACCTCGGGCACTTCGGGGACTTCGCCGTCCTGCCGGTGAGCGTCGTCGGGCTCGGGTGCCGCTTCGGGCGCGGCGGCTTCGGCCGGCTGCCCGGTCGCGTCAGTGGCACCCTCCTCGTCTCCTTGGCCATCCTCGAGGAACGGGTTCTGATCGAGCGCCTGTCGCAATTCCTGTTGAAATTCGAGCGAGGACAACTGCAGCAACCGCAGCGACTGCTGAAGCCTCGGCGTAAGTGCCAGATGCTGTCGCATCTGCAGCGCAAGCGAGACGGACATCGATGGTCCTCCTGACGTTTCACGGGTTTCGTTTCGTATTCGGTCAGGATCAATGCAGCTTCCATGCCAGGCGGGCCGGTCGCACCGCGTCGCGGGTCACGCGGGTTCGCACCCCGTCCTGCAGACCGTCGGGGCCGCTTTTTTACAAGCTGTCGGCAAGTTTGGGCACGCATTTCGCGCACCGTCCCGCCACGCGCCGGCCCTGGAATGTTTCAGTACTGCGTCGGCGGCGGTGTGCCCGGCAGCGGCGGGTCACCCGGCGTGCCGTTCGGGCCCGGTGGCGGCACGTCGACCGGGTCGCCGGCATTCGCGCCCGGCGGCATCGTGTTGCCCGGCGACGGCCGCGTCTCGTAACGCGTATTGGCATCGGGCATCGTCGTGCCCGGCGACGGCGCGTGGACGCCGGGCGGCGCGGGCGGCGCGCCTCGCGCGCCGTAGGGAGCAGGTTGCGTGCATGCGGCCAGCGCGCACGCCACGGTCATCAGGCATGCGCCTGGGCGTATCGTGCGGATCCGTTTCATTGAACACCTCCTGAAGTCCGCGGCAGCCGCGGAATCGGTTGGGCAGGTGCCGGCAGATCCGCAATCCACGTGCCATCCGCTCACGCGTCGAGCACATCGTCCCGCGGTGCGCCGGGCGTTCGAACCACCGTCGTTCGCTGCGATGCCTGCCCGCGCGCCGCTATGCGTCGTACGCGGCCATCACGAGCCACAGCTCGCGGCCGTCGTCGCGCACGCGTGCCGCGAGCGCATACGTGTCGGCGGGCTCGCACGCACGCTGCAGCGCGAATCTCGCCGGCTCGGTCGAGCCGAACGTCTCTTCTCCGAGCGGCCGTACATCAGCCTTGCCCTCGAACATCCGGCGCTCGGGCCGGTAGATCAGCGGTTCGCTCTTCCATTCCTTGAAGTGGCTCTTCACCGAATCGAACCCGCCGCCGCAAACGTTGAGCTCGTAGCGCACGCCCTCTCGCCGTTTTGGAATCGACATCGTGCCTCCGTGTGATGTGCGCACGGCCGGCACTGGTCGCGGCGCGCGTGGTCGTCGTCATCTTCGTCGTCATCCCCGTCGATACGGCAAGTCCCGTGCCGCGTGCCAATCCCGGGCATGGTCGTTGCGGAAACGTTCGCGTCATCGTCGTCCGCGGGCGCGTTGCCATGAAGGATTCGGCCCGGCCCGGCCATGACGCGCCGGTGCACGAACGACGAGCCGATCCGTCGCGGTCGCGGAAGCATCGGGACCACACGCGCACGCGTCATTCGTCATTCGGAATGCCCTGTCGACCCGCAGCTCGAAGACACGTTCCCGCGAGCGACCCGCCCGCGACGGGCGGCGTTACGCGATACGCATGACGAAAGACGAAAGCCCTCGGCAGATCCCGCGCAAACGCAGCAGCGAATGACGGGCCGCCCGTGCCGGACGGCATGCGGTTTGCCGAATCCGCAGAGGAATCACCCCATCCAACCCGCCAGGAGGTCGTCATGCATCGCGTCAACGAAATCATGTCGCAGGACGTCGTGCGCATCGCGCCGACCGATTCGATCCGCCATGCGGCGCAACTGATGGAGCGCTACGACGTCGGCGCGCTCCCCGTGTGCGACAACGACCGGCTGGTGGGGATGGTGACGGACCGCGACCTCGCGGTGCGCGCGATCTCGGTCGGCAAGCCGCCGGAGACGCGGATTCAGGAAGTCGCGTCGGGCCCGATCGAATGGTATTTCGAGGACGATTCGCTGGACGAAGTCCAGCATTACATGGCCGATGCGCAGTTGCGGCGCCTGCCGGTCGTCGACCACGACAAGCGGCTGGTCGGCATGTTGTCGCTCGCGGACATCGCGACGCGCTCGGCCGGCCCGGCGCGCGACGACGTGGCGAACACGCTCGAAGGCGTGTCGCAGCCGAAGCGGACGTGATCGCGCATCGAATGCCGCGTGGGATGCAGCCTGCCGGCCTCCGGTCGAGGTCGGCCCCGCATCACCGGAACGGGCCGTTGCAACACGGCAACGACGAACGGCCGCCGCGTCAGCCGTCCTGCTTCGTCACGCGCGAGATCTTGTCCGCCAGTTCGCGCACGTCGACCGGCTTGCACAGATAGCCGTCGAACCCGGCCTCGAGCGCGCGGCGTTCGTCGGCCAGGCCCGCATGCGCGGTCACGGCGAGCACCCGCATGCCGGGCGGCCCGCCGCCGCCGTTCATGCCGGCGCGCCGCAACGCGTCGAGCAGCCAGAAGCCGTCGCCATCGGGCATCGCGAGATCGGACAGCACGATGGTCGGCCGCAGGTCGGCGGCCACCGCGAGCGCTTCACGGCCCGTCGACGCGATCGCGACGGCCGCGCCGAACGTCGTCAGCGCGGCGGTGAGGCTCTCGCGTGTCGTCGGATCGTCGTCGACGATCAGGATGCGTTGCGTAGCGAGCGTCAGCGGCGCGCGCAGGCCGTCCATGTGCGCACTCCCCCACGCCATCGCGCCGACCGGCGGCCAGCCGGCCGGCAGCGTCACCGTAAACGTCGCACCGCGATTGCGGCCCGCACTCTCGACCGTGACGCCGCCGCCGTGCAGCTCGGCGATATGCCGCACGATCGACAGGCCGAGGCCGAGCCCGCGCCGCGACGACGCCGGCGAATCATCCGCGCGGCGGAACATGTCGAACACGTACGGCAGGAACGCCGGCACGATGCCCTGCCCCGTGTCGCGCACGGTCAGCACCACCCGCGCGTCGTTGCGCGCGAGCCCGACCGTCACGCTGCCGCCAGACGGCGTGAACTTGAGTGCGTTCGACACGAGGTTCGACAGCATCTGCCGCAAGCGCTCGGCATCGCCCGACACCACGCAGGTCGGCGCCGCACAGTCGAATTCGAGCACGATGCCGGCCGACGCCGCGGCCGTCTGGAACGCACCGACCGAATCGGAGAACAGCCGCACGACGTCCACCGGCATCGCGTCGAGCTGCAGCTTGCCGGTGGCGAGCGACGACGCGTCGAGGATGTCGCCGACCATCCGCGTGAGCGAGCGCGCGCTGCGGTCGATCGCGTCGATCGCCTGCTGCTGCAGCGCGCTGTCGCCCGAATTGCGCAGCACCTCGACCCAGCCGTAGATCACGTTCAGCGGCGTGCGCAGCTCGTGCGACACCGTCGCGAGCAGTTCGTCCTTCAGCCGGTTCGACGTATCGGCCTGGTCGCGCGCATCGCGTGCACCCTGCAGCGACCGCTGCGCGCGCAGGTCATGACGGCGCTGCGCGCCGGCCTCGCGCAGCGTCAGCGACAGCGCGACGGCGGCACGCGCGTCGCCGCGTACCGGGCCCGCCGACACGGTCGCACGAAAGCGCCGGCCATCGCGCCGCACACACAGCAGGTCGATCGGCCCGACCGCTGCGTGCATGTCGTCGAACGACTGGACGAGCGGCTTGCGTTTCAGCCAGCGCATCGCCACCAGCGATTCGAACGTGCGCCCATGCGCAGCGCTTTCGTCATAGCCGAACATGCGTTGCGCGGCCGGGTTCCAGCTGACGATGCGGCCGTCGATATCGATGCCCACGATCGCGTCGGGCGACGCATCGACGACGGCGCGCTGCAACCGCGACGCATCGACCCGCGAACGGTCCGCTTCGGCGGCGCGCAGCAGCAGCACGGCGCCATCGACGTTGCCGTCCGAATCGCGGAGCGGCGAGGCCACCTCGACGATCGGCACCGGCTCGCTCCCCTCCGCCTGCAGCCAGTGGCGATCCGACACGACACCCTCGCCGCCGAGCGCGAGATCGAGCGGTGTCGATTGAATGCGCCGGCCGTCGCGATCGACGATCCGCAGCACGTCGCGCGCGGCGCGGCCCATCGCATCGTCCGGCCGGCAGCCGACGAGCGCGGCCGCGGCGGCGTTGATGTAGGTGACCCGCCCGTTCGTATCGGTGGCGATCACGCCATGCGGCAGCGCCTGCAGCACGGCTTCGAGCCGCCGGCGCGCGGCCGCTTCGCGCCGCACCGCCGCATCGTTCGTGAAGCGCGCGTGGCGCAGCATCGCCGCGATCGCGCAGACAAGCGCGCAGATCAGCACGAAGGTGCCGAGCTGCACGAGCCGATCGGGCAGCGGCTGCGTATAGGCCGCGGGATCCGAGAGGAACAGCGTCCACACGAGCAGGCCGCTGACGACGGTCGCGCCCATCCCGAACAGGAACGACGTCGCCCACGCGGCGCCCGCGAGCAGCGGATAGTAGAGGACGAGCGGCAGGTTCACGCCGCCGAAGCGGATCGCGAGCGCCTGCAGCACGGTGGCGATCGCAACCAGCATCACGGCCGTGACGTAGTTGCCGGCGCGGGTCCGCGAAATATCGATCATCGATCACGCTCCTGCTGGCGGGTCGGTCGCGACGGCATCAGGATTCCGGCTTGTCCGCCTCGTCTTCGAGCTGCGCGAGCCGGTTGTAGATCGTTTTCAGGCTGACGTCGAGCACGTCGGCCGCCTGCGCCTTCACGCCGCCGCATTGCGCGATGGTGCCGAGGATCAGCTTGCGGTCGGCTTCCTCGAGCGACGTGCCGAACGGCACGGTCACACGATCCTCGTGCGAATCGGCCAGGTTCGACAGTTCGTCCATGATCGGCGGCGGCAGCGTATCGATTACGTCCGCGTCGCAGAAGATGCTCGCGCGCTGCACGAAGTTGCGCAGCTCGCGTACGTTGCCGGGCCACGCATAGGTCTTCAGCGCGTCGCGCGCGGCCGGCGCGAAGCGCAGGTTCCGGCCGCTTTCGGCGTTGAACTGCTGCAGGAATGCATCGGCCAGCATCGGGATGTCGTCGCCGCGCTCGCGCAGCGACGGCAGCGGGATCGGGAACACGTTGATCCGGTGGAACAGGTCGGGCCGCAGCTTGCCGTCGGCCATCGCGGCCTCCGGGTCGCGGTTGGTCGCCGCGACGATGCGCACGTCGACATCGATCTCGCGCGTCGAGCCGAGCCGCGTGAGGCGCCCCGTCTCGAGCACGCGCAGCAGCTTGACCTGTGACTCGAGCGGCATCTCGGTGATCTCGTCGAGAAACAGCGTGCCGCCGTCCGCGCGTTCGAAGAAGCCCTTGTGCTGGCGCTCCGCGCCCGTGAAGCTGCCGCGGTCGTGGCCGAACATCTCGCTCTCGACGAGGTTCGCGGCAATCGCGCCGCAGTTCACCGCGAGGAACGGACCACGGCGGCGCAGGCTCAGGTCGTGCACCGTCTGCGCGGCCAGCTCCTTGCCGGTGCCCGATTCGCCCGTCAGCAGCACCGACGCCTCGGTGCGCGCCACGCGGCCGATCGCGTCGTAGACGGTCTGCATCGCCGGCGAGCTGCCGAGCATGCGGCCGAAGCGGCCGAGCCGCTGCAGTTCCGAGCGCAGTTCGGCAATCTCTTCATGCAGCGCGGTGGTGCGCGGCACGCGCGCGAAGATGCTGTTCAACCGCTGCATGTTGAGCGGCTTCACCAGGTAGTCGGTCGCGCCGCGCCGCAGTGCGTCGATCGCGGTTTCGAGGCTCGCGTGGCCGGTGGTCAGCACCATTTCGCAGTGCGAATGCTTCGGCAACGCATCGAACAGATCCATCCCGTTGCCGTCTGGCAGCACGAGATCGCAGAGCACGAGATCGGGGGTATTCGTCGACACGAGCGTGCGCGCTTCCTCGAGCGTCGCGGCCGTATCGCAGGCAAGCTGCTGCGTGCGTGCGAGCGTTGCGAGCATCGTCCGCGTATCGGCATCGTCTTCGACGATCAGGACGTAGGGCATCGTGGCTCCTTGTGAAGCGGCCCGGCGCGCGTAGCTGCCGGGACCGCGGCAGGTTGCAGCGAGGTCTGGCCACCGGTCGCACGACGATACGGCATGATCGATGCACTCGTGCCGATTGGCTGTCCTCCCGTGAAAAGCTGTCCCTGTCAGTATAGGAGAGGCATGTCGCGCATTCGTCGATCATCGAATAAATCTATCCGCGCACGCCACCTGCATTGCCGGATTCAATGCACCGCAATCGGTAAGAACGTCATCGTTTAAAAGGGGTCATGCGGCGTGAAGTCGTCCCCATCGCGTCTTTTGCGCGCTTCGACGCGCCGAGCGGTCAAAGTTTCCGGTCCGATTTTTCGCATGTCGAAATCGTCGGATGACGATCGTGGCCGCTCGATGGCGTTCGATTCCGACCCTGCTGCGTCACTTGCCGCGCATCGGGCGTTCTATCCGATTCGTCGATCCGTCAGTCGATTGTGGCCTGGCTGCCGCCGTCGCGCGCGTTCGAAATCGCTTCGACGAGCTTCAGTTCGTCGTCGATCGACAGCGTCGTGTCGATCACGTCTCCGCCGAACGGTGCGAGCGCCGTGCTCAGCGCGTAGATATCGAGTTGCGTCGCGGCCAGCCCGAGCGACACGGTGCCGGGGCGCGCCTTGCGCGCGACGCGGTCGATCAGTGCGTCGTCCACCGGCTTCTCGCGCCACGCATCGAGCGACGATTCGATGTGCTCGACCACGCTGTCGAGCAGCGACGCGGGCGGCGAGCGATCGGGGTCGACCGCATGCGCGTGCAAGTGTCCATCGGTCGCGCATTCAACGATCGCCACCCCCGACAGCGCGACGACGTGCCGGTCGCGCAACGTATCGAGTTCGGCGAGCGCGCGATGGGCGGCCGCGAGGTCGGGATAGGACAACACGATCAACGTATTCATCAGCCACTCCGTGAATTCAGGCGGCCGCTTCCGGATGCGCCGCGCTCAATGCGGCAGCCCGAACGCGGCCTTCAGGCTCGCGACGATCATCTGCATCGCGATCGCCGCGAGAATCATGCCCATCAGTCGTTGCGTCACCGCCGTCACGCGCGGCGACAGGTAATGGCCGATCAGCGGTGCCGACAGCAGCGAGACGGCCAGCAACACGAGAAACGCGGCGAGCCCGAGCGCGAACGCGATTTCCTGCCCGGTCGAGAACGCGCTGTGCCCGAGCACGATCATCGTCGCGATCGTGCCGGGGCCGACGAGCAGCGGGATCGTCAGCGGATAGATCGCGACGCGCTCGGCCGCGGCCGGATCGGCGCCTTCGTCGTCGCCCGGCGAATGCTGGCGGCTCGGCGCGCCGTGCAGCATCGACAGCGCGATCAGCAGCACCAGCAGCCCGCCCGCGAGGCGGAAATCGTCGATCGTCAGGCCGAACACATGCAGGATCGCGCCACCCGCGACCGCCGACACGATGCAGCCGACCGTCACGCCGATCGCGGCCGTCAGCGCGACCTTGCGGCGCTCGCCGTCCGCCGCGCCGTCGGTCAGCGACAGGAACACGGGAATGTTCGCGATCGGGTTCATGATCGCGAACAGCGCCGCGAACACCTTGATCGAAAAGGTCAGGTCGAAGGCCACAGGTTCGCTCCCGTCTCGCGCGTCGACACGTGCATCGAATCGCGCGCAGGTTCCGCTTCGTTTCGGATGCACGGCGCACGCCATGCTGCTACGATCGACGCACCGCGTTCACGTACGACGGAGGGCCCCGACCGATGCAAGCCACCGACACCTTCATGGGTCACGAGATTCGCGTCGACGCGACGCGCAACGCGAACGGCGCGTGGGTCGCGCAGGTGCGGATCTTCCGCGACGGCGCGCCGGTCGACCTGCCCGCGCCCGAGCTCGTCACACCCGAATGGCTCACGTGCGACGAAGCACTGCGCGGCGGCATCGACCAGGGCCGCGTGATCATCAAGACACGCGACCGGTAGCGGCAACCGGCTCATCCGCGCGCATCGCACGGCGCGTTTCACGCATCGAAATCCAGATCGCCGATCAGGATCTCGCGATCGCGCTGGGTGCGCGTGCTGAAATCGACCGGCAGCTCCATCTGCCAGCGTTCGATCGTGACCGGCAGCGCCGCGAGATAGCGGTCGAAGCGGCTGCGGTCGGGCTCGGCCAGCAACGCATCGATCGCGTCGTCACGCCACGCGAGCCGTGCGTTCAGCCGGTTCGGCAATCCGACCGTCGACGTGAGGCCGATCACGTCGACACAGGTCGGGCTGCCCTGCCCGTCGTGCGGCACGACGTCCACCCTCACTTCGCCAGGCTGATACAGGCCGAGCACGCGCGCCGCGATGCGCGGCGCAAACTCGGTTTCGAAACGTGCACGCACATCGGGATTCATCTCGCCTCCAGGTTTGAATCATGTCGTCACACCGCTGTCACGCGGCCGCAATCCGCCGCTCGAATGCCGCTTCCGCCTTCAGGCTGTCGAGATCGCGGCCGACCGTCGCGACCGCGAGCCGCGTGTTGCCGCGCCAGTACGCGATCGAACAATCGTGCGCGCCGAGGTCGCCATCGATCTCGACACGATCGAATTGCTCCGCATGCCCGACGTAGTTGACCGTCAGGTCGTAATGCTGGGTCCAGAAGAACGGCACCGCGTCGAACGGCCGCTGCTGTCCGAGCAGGTTGCGCGCGGCGGCGATGCCCTGCCGCTCGGCGACGACCCAGTGCTCGACGCGAATCCGCTCGCCCGTCAGCGGATCGGGCCAGCGCGCGATGTCGCCGGCCGCATAGATACCGGGCGCACTCGTCTGAAGGAAGCGGTCGACCGTCACACCGCGGTCGACGGCCAGCCCCGCGTCCTGCGCGAGCGCCACGTTCGGATGCACGCCGATGCCGACCACCACGAGATCGGCCGGCAGCACGTCGCCGGTCGACAGCGTCACGCTGTCGGGCGTGATCCGCGCGGGTGTCGCACCGAGATGGAACACCACGCCGTGCGACTCGTGCAGTGTCTGGATCGTGTTGCCGAGCGCTTCGCCGAGCACGCGCGCCATCGGATGCGCATCAGGCGCGACGACCTGCACGTCGAGCCCGCGCGTGCGCAGCGCGGCGGCCGCTTCGAGCCCGATGAAGCTCGCGCCGACCACGACGCAGCGACGCGTCGTTTTCAGCTTGCCGATCAGTGCGTCGCAATCGGCGCGCGAGCGCAGCACGCACACGTGCGGCAGATCCGCACCGGGCACCGTCAGCCGGTTCGGCTCGGCCCCCGTTGCAAGCAGCAGCGCGCCGTATCCGACGCGGCTGCCGTCGGCCAGTTCGACTGCCTGCTGCGCGGGATCGATTCGTACGACACGCGTGCCGCACCGCACGTCGATGTGATGGTCCGCATAGAACGACGGCGCACGCAGCGGCAGCCAGTCGGCATCGGCCGTGCCGGCGAGATAGTCTTTCGACAGGTTCGGCCGGTCGTACGGCGGATCGGCATCGGCCGTGAGCAGCGTGACGGGATGCGGATAGCCTTCCTGCCGCAGCGTCACCGCGGCCGCGATGGCCGCCGCGCCGCCGCCGACGATCACCACCGACGCGGGCAGTCCGGCCGCATTGAGCACCGGCGGCACGGCGGCCGGCCGTTCATCGAGCACGACGGCGCGGCCGTCGCGGCGTTCGACGCGCCAGCACGGCAGCCCGTCGAGCGCCGGCGCGCGTAGCAGCTCGCCGGTGCGCAGGCAGAATGCCGCGTGATGCCACGGGCAGTGGATCGTGTCGCCCTCCAGCAGGCCGTCGGCCAACGGCGCGCCATAGTGCGGACACTGCGCGCCCACGGCAAACAGTTCATCGGCGCGGCGCACGAGCAGCACCGCCGCGTCGCCGACATGGCCCTCGATCATTGCGCCGTCGGCGAGCTCGTCGAGCGCGATGCCTTGCGTGAGATCGGGGCGTGACGACGAATCGTCGCTAGCAGTCATGACGTGGCTCCCGAAAAGTCAGGTAACGATCCCATTATCGACATCCCTCCTGAAAAGAACAGGTACAGACGTCCCCGCAGCGCACGCAAACACGCACTGTAGCTTGTACGAGACCCATGACGGGCGTAGAACGTCATCAACGTTGCGGCGCAACACGGCAGCGGCCGGCGGCGCACGCCACGCCTCCTGCGCAAGCCGCGTGCCGCCTTCCCCCGTCACCAGGAGTACTACCCGATGGCCACCGTCCTGTGCGTGCTGTACCCCGATCCCGTGGACGGCTATCCGCCGCGCTACGTGCGCGATGCGATTCCGGTCATCACGCACTACGCGGACGGACAGACCGCGCCGACGCCGGCCGGGCTGCCCGGCTTTCGTCCCGGCGAACTCGTCGGCTCGGTGTCCGGCGCACTCGGCTTGCGCGCCTACATGGAGGCGCACGGCCACACGCTGATCGTCACGAGCGACAAGGACGGCCCCGACTCCGAATTCGAGCGCCGGCTGCCCGAAGCGGACGTGGTGATCTCGCAGCCGTTCTGGCCCGCGTACCTGACGGCCGAACGGATCGCCCGCGCGCCGAAGCTGAAGCTCGCGCTGACGGCCGGCATCGGCTCCGATCACGTCGATCTCGACGCCGCCGCGCGCGCGCACATCACCGTCGCCGAAGTCACCGGCTCGAACAGCATCAGCGTGGCCGAGCACGTGGTGATGACGACGCTCGCGCTGGTGCGCAACTACTTGCCGTCGCATGCGATCGCGCAGCAAGGCGGCTGGAACATTGCCGACTGCGTGTCGCGCAGCTACGACGTCGAAGGCATGCATTTCGGCACGGTCGGCGCGGGGCGTATCGGGCTCGCCGTGCTGCGCCGGCTGCAGCCGTTCGGGCTGCATCTGCACTACACGCAGCGCCACCGGCTCGATGCGTCGGTCGAGCAGGCACTCGGGCTCACGTATCATGCCGATGCCGCGTCGCTCGCGAGCGCCGTCGACATCGTCAACCTACAGATCCCGCTGTACCCGTCGACCGAGCACCTGTTCGACGCGGCGATGATCGCGCGCATGAAGCGTGGCGCGTACCTGATCAACACCGCGCGCGCCAAGCTGGTCGACCGCGACGCGGTCGTGAATGCCGTCACGTCCGGGCATCTCGCGGGCTACGGCGGCGACGTGTGGTTTCCGCAGCCGGCGCCGGCCGATCACCCGTGGCGCACGATGCCGTTCAACGGGATGACCCCGCACATCTCCGGCACGTCGTTGTCCGCGCAGGCACGCTACGCGGCCGGCACGCTGGAGATCCTGCAATGCTGGTTCGACGGCAAGCCGATCCGCAACGAATACCTGATCGTCGACGGCGGCACGCTCGCGGGAACGGGCGCGCAGTCGTACCGGCTGACCTGACGCTGCGCACGCGCCGCACGCCGCACGACGCGCGGCTCGCGGCGGATCACTCAGTCGAGGCAGTAGGCGGCGAGCTTGCCGACCGCGATCACCGCCTGCTCGATCTCCGGCGACCACGGACTGCTGTAGTTCAGCCGGATGAAGTTCCGGTAGCTGTCCGTGATCGAGAACATGTAGCCGGGCCCGATCGTGATCCCCTGCTCCAGCGCGAGCTGGTACAGCCGCATCGCGTCGATCTGCGCAGGCAGCTCGATCCACAGCACGTACCCGCCCGCCGGGCTCGAGATGCGCGTGCCCTCTGGAAAGAACCGCGACACCATCGTGCGCATCAGGTTCGCCTGCTGCGCATACGCCTTGCGAATCCGCCGCAGGTGATGCTCGTAGCCGTCGCGTTCGAGAAACTCCGCGATCGCGAGCTGCGGCAACGACGGCGTCGCGAGCGTGTTCAGGAATTTCAGCTTCTCGACCTGCTCGCGATAGCGGCCCGGCAGCGCCCAGCCGATCCGGTACGCGGCCGTCAGGCTCTTCGAGAACGACGAACAGTGCAGCACGATGTCGTGCCGGTCGAACGACTTCAGCGTGCTCGGATGCATGTTGCCGAAGTACAGTTCGTTGTACACGCCGTTCTCGATGATCGGCAGGTCGGCTTTCGCGGCGAACTCGACCAGCTCGCGCTTGCGCTCGTCGGGCATCTGGAAGCCGAGCGGGTTCTGAAAGTTCGGCATCACCATGCATGCGGCGATCGGCTGCGACTTCGCGATCGCGGCCAACGCGGCAATGTCGATCCCGTATTCCGGATGCGTCGCCACCTCGATCGCCTTCATTCCCATCCGCTCGATCGCGTGCAGCATCGCGTAGAACGTCGGTGACTCCACCGCGATCGTATCGCCCGGTTTTGCAACGGCCTGCAGGCACAGGTTGATCGCCTCCGTCGCGCCGACCGTCACGATGATCTCGTTCGGGTCCACCGACATCCCGTTTTCCAGGTAGCGGCGTGCGATCTGCCGGATCAGCCGCGGATGGCCCGGCGGCAGCCCGTCCGTCACACCCCACAGCGACTTGTCGCGGCCGGCCGCATACGCATAGCGGTTCAGCTTCTCGAACGGAAACAGGCTCGGGTCCGGATACGGCGAGCCGAGCGGCACCGCGTCGTCGGTGCCGATCGAGCGCAGCGTCGACAGCACCAGCCGGCTCACGTCGACCGACGACGAGATCGCGATCGGCTTCGACGGCCGCAGCTCACGCACCGGCGCATGGCTGTCGTCGCGCCGCAGGTTCACGAAATAGCCCGACTGCGGGCGGCTTTCGAGCAGCCCGCGGCTTTCCAGCAGCAGATACGCATGCAGCACGGTCGTGATGCTGATCCGGTGCTGCTGGCTCGCCTGCCGCACGGAAGGGACACGATCGCCGTGTCGATATACGCCCTGCCGGATGAGTCTCTCTATGTCGTTTGCAAATTTCTCGTAGAGCTTCATCCGCCTCGCCCCGCCAACGGTGAACCGGCGTGCGATGCACGGGCGGCGTGGCCGCGCCGGTGCACGAAGCCGGATAGCCGTGCCCGGGCGCGGGCGTCCCGGTGCGAACCTCGTCCGTTATCGAAATTGAAGGCGGATAGCAATGCGAATCTCATCAAGACAAGGTTCGGCATCCTACTGCGTCATTTCGACGAATGTAAGTGACAGTTTGGCGAGGAAACGTGAAATCCGGCCGGCGTGGTGAACAGATTGAAACGCGACGTCAAACGGCCCCGCGCGATCGCGTGGCAGGCATTCGCCGGGCGCGGTGCCGACGCGCGGCGTCGCGGTTTGCCGACGGCCATCGGGCGGCCAGTCATGCGAAGCCCGGTCACACGCGGGCCCCGCGTGCGCTCAAGCGTCGTCGACGTTGTCCGCGTAGTGATCGATCGCGACCTTGCACTCGTCGAACACCACCGTCAGCAGTGCAATGTCGTTCGACTCGACCCACTTGCGGATCTGCAGGAATTGCCCGGTGCCGAGATCGGCGAGGCGGACCGGATCGTCGGTCGTCACATCGACGCTCGCGATCGCGCGGTTGCCGTGGCCGGGCAGCGGCGACAGCGTCGCCGCGATGTCGAAGCGACGGTACGATTGTTCGATGCGCATGCGGTTCTCCCGTTACGGTTCGACAACGACACGCTCAGTCGAGCGACTGGCGAAACACCTTGCCGCCGAATCCCGTCACGACGTTGTCTACCGAGAACGGCGTGTCCTCCTTCGCTTCCAGGATGACCGCGACGCTGCCGGGCACGAGCCGCGCGGCCACCGTCTCGACGAACGTGCCGTCGAGCAGCGCATTACCGGCCGCTTCCGCGAGAATGCCGGCGCCCGCACCGGCCGCCATGCCGGTGACCACGCCGAGCGGCCCCGCGAGCAGGCCGAGCAAGCCGCCCGCGATCGCGCCGATCACGCCGCCCTTGAACGGCCGCGATTCGGCGTGGAGGACCGCGAGCTTGCCGGTCGCGTCCTTCTCGACGACGACGCCGTTCTCGACGTGGAATCCTTCGTCCTTCTCCGACAGCGCCTCGAAATCGTTCGCGGCCTGGCGGGCCGTGTCGACGCTGCCGAACACGGCGACGATCAGTTGCTTGGTCATGCGATACCTCGCTCGGTTGAATGGTCAGGGGCAGCGGCCGCACCCGATGCGGCACGCCGGGGTTCGATTCAGACGCCGATGGCCGCCTCGCGTGCACGCGCCGCGTCGGCATACGCGTACGCAGCTTCTCGCTGCAACCCGGCGACGGACGGCGCGCGTGCGAGCGCCGGATCGGCATCGCGCGTGTCGCGCGCCAGCCGGTAGGCGTCCGACGCCGCGCGCTGCAGCTCGATCGCCTGTTTCGTTTCGACGGAATGTGTGCTCATCCGGCACTCTCCTTGCAGGGACAGCGAACATGCATGCGGCCGGCCGCCCGCGCGTTACCTGCGCGCATGCGCATCGTCCTCGACATCGGCGACGTCGGCCGGGAAGCGGTGCTGGCCGAAACTCAGGATCAGCACGCCGACCGCAAGCAGCACGATCCCGAACGTCGTCATCAGCATCCGTTCGGGGCTGTCGGTCGCGCCGCGCAGGATCAGGTCGCGCGCGAGCGACGTCATCGCAATGAACAGCGGAAACCGCACGGGCAACCGGCCGAGCCGCAGGTAACGCACGTCCATCGCGAGCACTTCCAGATACAGGAACATTAGCAGCAGGTCGGTCAGCGACACCTCGCCCGCGAGCACGACCTTCCACGCCTCCTGCGCCATCGCGAACGCGGTCGCGAGCCCGATCACGATCAGCCCGGCCAGTTCGGCCGCGTGCAGGAAATGGCCGAAGCGGCGGCGGATGCGCTCGGCGGGCGAGCAGGGAATGGTGGTCGTATTCAAGGTGACAGTCGCTGTGATGAGGCTTGAACGGCGCCGGGCGGCGGCGGGAAAGTCGCGTCGCGCGCGGCGACATGCACGGTATCGTGCGCAGCGGGCCTGTCCGGCATATCGGGCGCATGCGGGCCGGCCGCGCCGGTCGCCTGCTCGACCGCGGACAGCGTCCGGCGGCAGCACACGTGAAACGCGTCACCCGCATCGGTGCAGGCGACGTCGTCGTGGTCGCGGCACAGCAGCAGGCGGCAGCCGAGATACCGTTCGACGCCGTCGATCCGTTCGCTCACCTGCGCTTCGTCGAGTTGCAACGCGGACGCCGCACCGGACAGGCCGCCATGCTCGACCACCGCGACATACACACGCATCGCTTCCAGCAGGTTCATGATGACGCTCCTCGTGGCGGCGCAGCGGGACCTAATCTACTGCACGCGGCACGCACGCTCAAGAGCACAGCGCCGCATGCGCCAGGAGTACAGCTGCGCGGGCGCCGGCCAAAATCCGGCCCTGTTTGACGCATTCGCATGACAGTTTCGCAATTCGTGTTCCAAAGACCGGCCGAAGCTGCTAGATTGCTTGCTCGACGACGTGACGCGGCGCGGGCAGGTCACGCGCCCCGTGCGGCCGCCACCGCTGCGGCCCGTTGCGCGAGGCCCGCGCAACGTCCTTCATCCGCATGACACCAAGAGAACAGTCGCATGACACAGTTCAACCGTTCGCCCTCGCGCGCCACGGCACTACCGTCCCGACATGACTGACCGGCAAGCCACGATGCAGACACCTCCCCCGATCCCCCAAAACGTACACAGCACGATCACGCGCAGCGCGATCTTCCTCGTGGCGACGATCAATCCCGGCGCCGACCACGCCGATACGATCCGCTCGTGGTGCGGCGACATCGCCGCGCTCGTGCGCTCGGTCGGCAAGCGCGTGCCGGGCGGCAACCTCACCTGCGTGTGCGGCTTCGGCGCCGACGCATGGGATGCGCTGTTCGGCAACCCGCGTCCCGCCGCGCTGCATCCGTTCCGTGAATTCGGCGCGGGCCAGCGCGTCGCGGTCGCGACGCCGGGCGACATCCTGCTGCACATTCGCGCGGAAGCGATGGACCTGTGCTTCGAACTCGCGACGCAGCTGCTCGGCGCGCTCGGCGATGCCGTCACGGTCGTCGACGAGGTGCACGGCTTCCGCAATTTCGATCAGCGCGCGATGATCGGCTTCGTCGACGGCACCGAGAACCCGGAAGGCCGCGACGCGGTCGACTTCACGGTGATCGGCGACGAGGACGCCGAATTCGCGGGCGGCAGCTACGTGATCGTGCAGAAGTACCTGCACGACATGGCCGGCTGGAACGCGCTGGCGGTCGAGACGCAGGAGCGCATCATCGGCCGCACCAAGCTCGCCGACATCGAGCTCGCGCCGGACGTGAAGCCGTCGTGCTCGCACAGCTCGCTGACCACGCTCGACGAGGACGGCAAGGAAGTAAAGATCCTGCGCGACAACATGCCGTTCGGGCGCCCGGGCGCGGGCGAATTCGGTACCTACTTCATCGGCTACGCGCGCTCGCCGGCGCCGATCGAGCAGATGCTCGAGAACATGTTCGTCGGCCGCCCGCCCGGCAACTACGACCGCCTGCTCGACTACAGCCGCGCGGTCACCGGCTCGCTGTTCTTCGTGCCGTCCGCCGACCTGCTCGAAGCGCTCGCCGATCGCGCGGCGCCGGCGGCCGATGCCGCGGAGCCGGAACCGGCATCATCCGCGCCGCATCGCGACGGTTCGCTGAAAATCGGCTCGCTGAAAGGCGTGCCGTCGTAACGCACATCGCCAAAGTCCGGCGCGCCCACCCCGCGCCGGGCGAGACGGGTTGGCGTGCCATGAACGACCTCCACTCGTTGTGAAGCTTCAATAGACTGCGCCTATGATTCATCCGGGCTCGGTCCGGGCAACGGAACGCCGCCGAGCCCCGGCGTCCGGAAACCCTGCCGGATGAATGTTAGTAAGAATGCACGACACGCGATGGGCCCGCGACCGGAAATGGTTCGGCGCACCATCGAGCGCGACCCGAGCGACGGTCGCGGCGTTCCGCACCCGCGCACTCCCTCTCCCCTCACGTGAATTGCAGAACAGTTGCGCCGCAGCAGGGTGTCGCTTCGATTTGTGCTGCAGCGGTGTCAATAGAGCCTGCTAATATGCATTTCGTCCGCGATCGGCTTGCCGGGCTCAGGCGCAGTCCGTCAGCCGATCGGCCAACCATGAAGTGTTTTCGCTGACGTGAGGCAACCAAAACCCATGAACAACCTGCACCGCGAACTCGCCCCGATCTCGTCCTCCGCCTGGGAGCAAATCGAGGAGGAAGTGGCACGCACGTTCAAACGATCGGTGGCCGGCCGCCGCGTTGTCGACGTCGACGGCCCCGAAGGCCCCGAGCTGTCGGCCGTCGGCACCGGGCACCTCGTCGACGTCGCCGCCCCGCGCGAGCTGGTGAATGCGCGGCTGCGCGAAGTCCGCACGATCGTCGAGCTGACGGTGCCGTTCGAGTTGAGCCGCGATGCGATCGACAGCGTCGAGCGCGGCGCGCGCGACGCCGACTGGCAACCGGCGAAGGATGCCGCGCAGCGGCTCGCGTTCGCCGAAGACGGCGCGATTTTCGACGGCTACCCGGCCGCCGGCATTCTCGGCATCCGCGAAGGCACGTCGAACCGCAAGCTCACGCTGCCGGCGGACGTCGCCGCCTACCCCGACGCGATCAGCGACGCGCTCGAGGCATTGCGGCTTGCCGGCGTCGACGGCCCGTACTCGGTCGTGCTCGGCTCGGATGCGTACACGGCGCTCAGTGAAGCGCGCGACCAGGGCTATCCGGTCCTCGGCCATATCAAGCGGATCGTCAGCGGCGAGATCATCTGGGCGCCGGCGATCAGCGGCGGCTGCGTGCTGTCCACGCGCGGCGGCGATTACGAGCTGCACCTCGGGGAAGACGTATCGATCGGCTACACGAGTCATACCGACAAGGTCGTCCGCCTGTACCTGCGCGAAACGTTCACGTTCCTGATGCTCACGAGCGAAGCATCGGTGGCCGTGGCGCCGCAGGGCACCACGGCGGCCTGACCGCGGTTGCCTGCGCGCGGTGCCCACCCGGCGTCGCGCGCGAGCGGCCGCACCGCCGGCCGCCTATTCGTCGCCGATCAAACCCATCTTGCATGGAGTGTGTGATGAGCGAGTCGAATGAAGCATTGCAAGCGCTGCAGGCGTCGGTCGACCACCTGAAGCAGGCGGTCGACGCGAACGCGAGCAGCCAGGCCGGCGACACCGCCGTGCTGTTCACCGTCTTGTCGCTGGTCCTGGCGGAGTTGCCGCCCGACACGCGCAACCTGATCGAGGATTCGTTCTCCGTCTGGGCCAATGGCCTGGCGGATGCGGCACTGTCAACGGACGTGAAGCGGATCGCCCGACAGCGGCTCGCGATGACCCTCCCGGACTGACCGCGGCACACCACGGTTGCGACGTGTCCGGCCCGGACCGTGCAACCCGCCCTCGCCTGCGGCCGCCACACACGCATCGTCTGCGGTGCGTGTGGGGCGACGCTTGACCGCTCGCGGCACGCGCCCCCTGTGGCGCTTGCGTCGCGCCTCTCCATCCGCGCTGCCTTTCGTCCCCCGATTACCGGCGCCCTGCGCGCCGATGTCGCACCGCGATCCGTTCGCGTTCCGCCCGCTTCCGCTTCCTGTCATCCCACGCTGCGCACGCCGCGCACGCCCGTGGCGCCGTGCGCCCGCCCGTCTGTACTCCTTGCCACCCGTGCGCGAGCGCATGCGAGGGTGCAATTCACGGCCGGGCCGGTGCAGAACTGTGCCTTGGATAGCCTCCGCCGATTCGCTATTTTGAACGCAGTCGAAGCGATGCCGTGGGCTCCTCCCGGCACGCACGCTTGCCGCCCTGACCGCGACCGTGCACGACGCCGACGCGCGCCGCGTGACAGCACCGGTGCCGCCCGCGCGCCGCCGTGCCGCGTGTCGTGCGTTCGCGGTCGGACGCGCCCAAGCGCCGCACCGCATCGGGACTTCACCCTTCGACCCACTTTCACCGACAGGAGCCAGACCACCATGCCCGCACTTTGCGATATCTGCCACGCCCGGCCGGCCGTCGCGCGCGCAACCGTGATGCAGGACGGCGAGCGCAAGACGATCTCGATCTGCGATTACCACTTCCGTCAGCTGATGCGGCATCAGAGCATGCTGAACCCGTTCGATTCGCTGCTGGGCGGCGGCTCGTCGTCGCTGTTCGGCGGGCTCGACGACGACGCGCCGCTCGCCGCCGAGATTCCGCGCGAATCGGTCGACCCGACCGACGCGTTCAGCGAGCAGACGCTGGAGCTGCTGCAGCGCGCGGCCGAGAAGGCGCACGAGCTGCGCCGCAGCGAGCTCGACTCCGAACACCTGCTGTACGCGCTCGCGGACACCGACGTGTGCGCCGCGCTGCTGAAGGAACTGAAGCTGTCGCCGGACGACATCAAGTCGTACATCGACGCGCATGCGCACACCGGCACGGCCGATCCCGATGCGCCGCTCGACAAGCTGTCGATCTCGCCGCGCGTGAAGAAGGCCGTGCAGTACGCGTTCCAGGCGTCGCGCGATCTCGGCCACTCGTACATCGGCCCCGAGCACCTGCTGATCGGGCTCGCGTCGGTGCCGGACAGCGTCGCCGGCACGCTGCTGAAGAAATACGGCGTGACGCCCGAGGCGCTGCGCCAGAAAGTCGTGAAGGTGGTCGGCAAAGGCGCCGAGGACGGCCGCGTCGATGCGCCGACCGGCACGCCGAACCTCGACAAGTTCGGCCGCGACCTCACCGCGATCGCGCGTCAGGGCAAGCTCGACCCGGTGCTCGGTCGCGCGCAGGAAATCGAGAGCACGATCGAGGTGCTCGCGCGCCGCAAGAAGAACAACCCGGTGCTGATCGGCGAGCCGGGCGTCGGCAAGACGGCGATCGTCGAAGGGCTCGCGCAGCGGATCGTCAACGGCGACGTGCCCGAGGTGCTGCGCGACAAGCGGCTCGTCGAAGTCAACATCAACTCGATGGTGGCCGGCGCGAAGTATCGCGGCGAGTTCGAGGAGCGCGCGAAGCAGCTGATCGACGAAGTCACTGCGAAGCAGGACGAACTGATCCTGTTCATCGACGAGCTGCACACGATCGTCGGCGCCGGCCAGGGCGGCGGCGAAGGCGGCCTCGACATCGCGAACGTGCTGAAGCCCGCGCTCGCGCGCGGCGAGCTGAGCCTGATCGGCGCGACGACGCTCAACGAATACCAGAAGTACATCGAGAAAGATGCCGCGCTCGAACGGCGCTTCCAGCCGGTGTTCGTGCCGGAGCCGAGCGTCGAGCAGACGATCGTGATCCTGCGCGGGCTGCGCGACAGCCTCGAGGCGCACCATCAGGTGACGTTCGCCGACGACGCGTTCGTCGCGGCCGCGGAGTTCGCCGATCGCTACATCACGTCGCGCTTCCTGCCCGACAAGGCGATCGACCTGATCGACCAGGCCGCCGCACGCGTGCGGATCGGTGCGACGTCGCGCCCGGTCGACATCCAGGAAGGCGAAGCGCAGATCGCGCAACTGAAGCGCGAGCAGGACTACGCCACGTCGCGCAAGCGCTTCGACGAAGCGAAGCAGTTCGAGGAGCAGATCAACGCGAAGCAGAAATCCGTCGACGAGATGATGGAGGCGTGGCAGCGCAAGACCGGCTCCGAGACGCTCGAAGTCACCGTCGAATCGGTGGCCGAGGTCGTGTCGCGGCTCACCGGCATCCCCGTGTCCGAACTCACGCAGGAAGAGCGCCAGAAGCTGTTGAAGATGGAAGAGCAGCTGCGCGAGCGCGTGGTCGGCCAGAGCGACGCGGTGGTGGCCGTCAGCGATGCCGTGCGGCTGTCGCGCGCGGGGCTCGGCCAGACGCACCGGCCGATCGCGACGTTCCTGTTCCTCGGGCCGACGGGTGTCGGCAAGACCGAGCTCGCGAAGGCGCTCGCCGAGACCGTGTTCGGCGACGAGCAGGCGATCATCCGCATCGACATGTCCGAGTATATGGAGCGGCACGCCGTTGCGCGGCTGATCGGCGCGCCGCCCGGCTACGTCGGCTACGACGAAGGCGGCCAGCTCACCGAGCGCGTGCGGCGCCGCCCGTACAGCGTGATCCTGCTCGACGAGATCGAGAAGGCGCATCCGGACGTCTACAACGTGCTGCTGCAGGTGTTCGACGACGGCCGCCTGACCGACGGCAAGGGCCGCGTGGTCGACTTCAGCAACACGATCATCATCGCGACGAGCAACCTCGGCGCCGCGATCATCATGGACAACCTCACGCAACCGGAAGCCGCGCGCAAGACCGACAAGGCGATCCGCGAGGAACTGATGCAGGTGCTGAAGGGGCATTTCCGGCCCGAGTTCCTGAACCGGATCGACGAGGTGATCGTCTTCCACGCGCTGTCGAAGGAGAACATCCGCGCGATCGTGCAGATCCAGCTCGACCGCGTGGTGCGCACGGCCGCGGCGCAGGACATCACGCTCGTGATGGGCGACGCGCTCGTCGAGCACCTGACCGAAGCCGGCTACCAGCCGGAGTTCGGCGCACGCGAGCTGAAGCGCCAGATCCGCCAGACCATCGAGACCCGGCTCGCGAAGGAGATCCTCGCCGACCGGCTGAAGTCGGGCGACCGGTGCGAGGTTGACTACGACAAGGCCAGCGACGAAGTGAAGTTCACCAAGCTCGCGGCGCCTGAAGCGAAGGAGACCAAGGACGCGAAGAAGGACGCCGACGGCAAGGCGAAACCGAACGGCAAGGCGGCCAAGGCCACCGACGATGCGAAGACGGGCGACACGCCCGCCGATGCACCGCCGCCCGCGCCTGCCGCGAAAGCGTCCGGCAAGAAGTCGTCCGGCGCGAAGAAGGACGCGCACTGAAAACCCGCACGCCCCGCACGCACGGGGCATGCATGACCGGCTCCGTCCACCGGACGGAGTCGCCCCACGCCGCGACACGGCGCAAACCGAGCCGCCCGCACCGGGAACGGCAGATGGAGATTCAAATGACAAATCGACGCGAAGTGCCAGGCATCAGGAAGTACGACGGGCCCGCCGGTGGTTGGGGCGCGCTTCGCGCGACAGCCGATGCGGTGCGCACGCAAATGGAAACCATCGAGGCACCGATCGTGCTGATGCGGACCAACCAGCCCGACGGCTTCGACTGCCCCGGCTGTGCGTGGCCCGACAAGGAACACAAGTCGACGTTCCAGTTCTGCGAGAACGGCGCGAAGGCCGTCACGTGGGAAGCGACGACCAAGCGCGTAACGCCCGAGTTCTTCGCGGCGAACACCGTGTCGTCGCTGCTGCGCATGTCGGACTACGAGCTGGAGAACATGGGCCGGCTCACGCATCCGCTCGTCTACGATCGCGCGACCGACACGTTCCGCGCGATCGAATGGGACGACGCGTTCGCGCGCATCGGCGAAGTGCTGCGCGCGCTGCCGCCCGATCAGGTCGAGTTCTATACGTCCGGCCGCGCGTCGAACGAAGCCGCGTTCCTGTACCAGCTGTTCGCGCGCGAACTCGGCACCAACAACTTCCCCGACTGCTCGAACATGTGCCACGAGCCGACCAGCGTCGGCCTGCCGCAGTCGATCGGCATCGGCAAGGGCACCGTATCGCTGGAGGATTTCGACCACTGCGAGCTGATCATCTCGATCGGCCACAACCCCGGCACGAACCACCCGCGGATGATGGGCACGCTGCACGAGTGCTCGCGCCGCAACGTGCCGATCATCGTGTTCAACCCGCTGCGCGAACGCGCGCTCGAACGCTTCGCCGATCCGCAGGACATGATCGAGATGGCGTCGTTCGGCTCGACGCGGATCGCGTCGACGTACTACCAGGTCGACGCCGGCGGCGACGCGGCCGCGCTGAAGGGCATCATGAAGGCGCTGCTGCAGCTCGAAGCCGAGCGCGGCGACGTGCTCGACCGCGACTTCATCGCGCAGCACACCAACGGCTTCGACGCGTTCTCGGCCGACCTCGAAGCCACGTCGTGGGACGACATCGAGCGCGCGAGCGGGCTCAGCCAGGCGCAGCTCGAACAGGTCGCGCTCGCGTATGCGAAGTCGAACGCGACGATCGTCACGTACGGGATGGGCGTCACGCAGCACAACAAGGGCACCGCAACCGTGCGCCTGATCGCCGACCTGCTGCTGATGCGCGGCAACATCGGCAAGCCCGGCGCCGGCGTGTGTCCGCTGCGCGGCCACTCGAACGTGCAGGGCAACCGCACGGTCGGCATCACCGAGAAGCCGTCGGCCGAGTTCCTGAAGAAGATCGAGGACGTGTGCGGCTTCACGCCGCCCGCGCATCACGGGCATGACGCCGTGCAGGCGATGCAGGCGATGATCGACGGCACCGCGAAGGCGCTGCTGTGCCTCGGCGGCAACTTCGCGGTCGCGCTGCCCGATCCGGAACAGTCGTTCCCGGCGATGGCGAAGCTCGACCTGAGCGTGCATCTCGGTACCAAGCTGAACCGCTCGCACCTGCTGGTCGCGAAGGAAACCTTCGTCCTGCCGGTGCTCGGCCGCACCGAGCTCGACATGCAGGCCACCGGCCGGCAGTCGATCACCGTCGAGGACTCGATGTCGATGGTTCACGCGTCGGCCGGCAAGCTCAAGCCGGCGTCCGACCAGTTGCGCTCGGAGCCGGCGATCGTCGCGGGCATCGCGCATGCGACGCTGCCGGCCAGCAAGGTCGCGTGGCTCGACCTGATCGCCGACTACGACCGCATCCGCGACCTGATCGACAAGACGGTGTCCGGCTTCGAGGCGTTCAACGAACGCATCCGCACGCCGGGCGGCTTCCGCCTGCCGCTGCCGCCCACCGAGCGCGTGTGGCCGACGCCGACCGGCAAGGCGATGTTCTCGGTCTACAAGGGCGTCAAGGAGGACGCCGACGTGCTCGGCGCCGAGCAGGTGCTGCGGCTGATCACGCTGCGCAGCCACGACCAGTACAACACGACGATCTACGGGCTCGACGACCGCTATCGCGGCGTGTTCGGCCGGCGCGACGTGCTGTTCATGAACCCTGCCGACCTCGCGAAGTACGGGCTCGAACACGGCGACCTCGTCGACATCGAGACGGTCACCGCATCGGGTCGCGCGCTGCGCCTCGAGAAGATCACCGCGATCGAGTACGACATCGCGCCGGGGTCGGTCGGCGCGTACTACCCGGAAGCGAACGTGCTCGTGCCGCTCGACTACATCGACAAGGAAAGCGGCACGCCGTCGTACAAGTCGGTGCCGGTGCGCGTCGCGCGCTCGGCGGTGGTCTGACCGACTGACGGGCCACCGTGTCTCGACGGACGCGATGGCCCCCTTCCTTCCCCGTTGTTACCGCGCCGCCGTCGGCGGCATCGTCGCGCCCGTCTGCCGGCGCCGATACGCGCTGTCGCGCGTCGCGAGCCAGTAGTACAGCGGCGACGTCAGCACGAGCCCCACGAGCCACGACAGGTCCGCGCCGCCGAGATGCGCGGGAATCGGGCCCGCATACATCGGCGTGTTCATGAACGGAATCTGCACGAGGATGCCGATCGCATACGCGAGCAGCGCCTGCGGGTTGAAGCGGCCGTAGATCCCGCCGTCGACCATGAAGATCGACTTGATGTCGTACTTGCCCTTGTGGATCACGTAGAAGTCGATCAGGTTGATCGCCGTCCACGGCACCAGCACGACGAGCAGCGCGAGCACGAGGTCCACGAGGTTGCCGACGAAGTTCGTCGACGCGCCGATCGCCGCGTAGCAGCAGGCGACGAAGATCACGACCGACACCACCGCGCGTGCCTTCGCGGTCGGAATCCACTGGTACGCGAACGTCTGCACCGACGTGATCACCGCGAGCACCGCGCCGTACAGGTTCAGCGCGTTGTGGCTGATCACGCTCAGCAGGAACAGCACGAGCATCAGCGGGCCGAGCGGGCCCGTCGCCTGCTTGACCGCATCCATCGCGTCCGCGCCCGCGGGCACCGCGAGCACCGCGACCGCGCCGAAGATGAACGCCAGCGTCGAGCCGATCGTGCAGCCGAGATAGGTCGCCCAGAACGTCGAGGCCACGCCGACGTTTTCCGGCAGATAGCGCGAATAGTCCGACACGTACGGCGCGAACGCGATCTGCCACAACGCCGACAGCGACACCGTCGCGAGCCAGCCGGCGAAGTTGAAGCCGCCGCGCGTCAGGAAATCGTCGGTCGTCACGTGCGTGAGGATCATCCAGAAGCCGACCAGGATGCCGATGCCGAGCACCCACGTGCCGATCCGGTTCAGGATGTGGATGAACCGGTAGCCGACGATCCCGATCAGCCCCGAGCCCACCGCGCCGATCACGATGCCGACGGGCACCGGCACCGACGACGCGATGCCGTGCACCGACTTGCCGGCCAGCACGATGTTCGACGCGAAGAAGCCGACGTACATCACGGCCGCGATCACGGTCACGAGCAGCGCGCCCCACGAACCGAACTGCGCGCGGCTCTGGATCATCTGCGGGATGCCCATCTGCGGCCCCTGCGCCGAATGCAGCGCCATCAGTACGCCGCCGACCGCCTGGCCGACGACGATCGCGACGATGCCCCACAACAGGTTCAGGTGGAAAAGCTGCACGCCGAGCGCGCCGGTCACGATCGGCAGCGGCGCGATGTTGCCGCCGAACCAGAGCGTGAACAGGTCGCGCACCTTGCCGTGGCGCTCCGCGGGCGGCACGTAGCCGATCGTGTGTTTCTCTATCATCGGGGACGCGTTGCGGTCCACGTTCGTCATGGTGATGTCTCCTGTCCTGCGCGGCGATGCGCGCTTGCCGTGTCAGCCGGCGCGCGTTGGGGGACGCGCCTGCAATCGGGTCCGGATACGCGAGCGACGACGCGCCGCGTGCACGCGCGGCGGGGTCGAACGAAGCGGACGATGCGCGTGCGGGGACGGATGACAGGTCCTGGCGGTGCGTGCGCGGCCGCTTCGTTTGCTGCTTGATCCAGGTTGGAGACGATGGTGCGCCACGACCCGCGCGACCGGAAAATACTAAAAATATTTTCGCGACATACGAAAAAGCTCTGCAGCGGACATTTCGGCGCCGGGGGGCTTTCAGGTAAGGTGCTACGCAAACCATGGACAGATTGCGCCCGCGGCGGCACGCCGGGGCCGTGCATCAGAGGCGCTTGTGGCTCATTACACTTTGCGGCAACTGAAATACTTCGTGACGACGGTGGAATCCGGCAGTGTCGCCGAGGCGTCGCGCCAGCTCTTCATCGCGCAGCCGTCGATCTCCAGCGCGATCAAGGGCCTGGAGGAAAGCTTCGGCGTGAAGCTGTTCATCCGCCATCACGCGCAGGGCGTATCGCTGACACCGAGCGGCACGCGCTTCTATCGGAAAGCGCAGGAACTGCTGCGCATCGCGCACGAATTCGAACAGAACGCACTCGCCGACAACGACGTGATCACCGGGCAGATCGACATCGGCTGTTTCGAGACGGTCGCGCCGCTCTATCTGCCGCAACTGATCGCGGGCTTTCGCGAGCGCTACCCGGGCGTGAACATCCGGCTGCGCGACGGCGACCAGCAGGAACTCGTGCAGGGGCTGACGTCGGGCACGTTCGATCTCGCGCTGATGTACGACCACGATCTCGACGGCACGATCGAGACCGAGCCGCTGATGCCGCCGCAGCAGCCGTACGTGCTGCTGCCGGAGAACCACCGGTTCGCGGGCCAGACGCACGTATCGCTGCGCGACCTCTGCGTCGAACCGATGATCCTGCTCGACGTGCAGCCGAGCCGCACGTATTTCGTCAGCCTCTTTCACGAACTCGGGCTCACACCGAACATCGTGTTCGGGTCGCCGTCGATCGAGATGGTGCGCGGGATGGTCGGCCAGGGGTTCGGCTTCTCGCTGCTCGTCACACGCCCGCATTCCGAATACACGTACGACGGCCAGCGCGTCGTGACGATCGGCCTCAGCGAAACCGTGAGCCCCTCGGGGCTCGTGAGCGCACGGCTGAAGCGCGGGCAACTTACGAAGCAGGCGCAGTCGTTCGTCGATTTCTGCCGCGAGCGGCTCGCGCAGATCGTCGCGGAAGCGGCGCGATAAGGAACCGGAAGGAACACGAAAACGCACGCGCCGCGGGATGCGGTGCGTGCGTGTCGGTCGTGTCGGTCAGGCGCGCCGCGTCAGGCGGCCGCGGCGAGATGGGCGGCCAGCCGCCCCAGCATCGCGTCGCAGCCGTGAAGCTGGTCGAGCGTGACGAACTCGTCGGGCTTGTGCCCCTGGTCCATGCTGCCGGGCCCGCACACCACGGTCGGAATGCCGGCCTGCCCGAACAGCCCGCCCTCGGTGCCGAACGCCACCGTGCCGAAGGCATCGGAGCCGCTCAGCATCGCGAGCAGGCGCGCGGCCTCGCTGTCGGGCGCGGTCGCCAGCCCCGGATAGGCGCCCAGCGGCTGCAGTTGAATGTCGGTATCGGCCTGCACCGCGCGCATTCTCGGCAACAGTTCGGATTCCGCGTAGTCCTGCAGCTTCCTTGGCACGTCGTGCGCATCGAAATCCGGCAGCGCCCGCACCTCGAAATCGAACTCGCATTCGGCCGGCACGATGTTCAGCGCGCGGCCGCCCCTGATCAACCCCGTCTGCACGGTCGAGAACGGCGGATCGAATCGTGCGTCGTGTCGCTCCGGCCGCGCGAGCGCCGCGCCGATCTCGCCGAGCCGGCCGATCAGCTTCGCCGCATAGTCGATCGCGTTGACGCCAGACGGCGCGTACGCCGAGTGGCATGCGGCACCTTTCACGTGGCAGCGCATCGCGAGCTTGCCCTTGTGACCGAGCACCGGCTTCAGCTCGGTCGGCTCGCCGATCAGGCACAGGCGCGGCCGGTGCTCGCGCGCGGCCAGTGCGTCGAGCATCGGCCGCACGCCGAGGCAGCCGACTTCCTCGTCGTACGAGAACGCGAGATGCACGGGCACGCTCAGCGGCCGGGCCACGAACGCCGGCACGGCCGCGAGCACCGACGCGATGAAGCCCTTCATGTCGGCCGTGCCGCGGCCGTACAGGCGGCCGTCGCGCTCGGTCAGCCTGAACGGCTCGACCGTCCACGCCTGCCCGTCGACCGGCACCACGTCGGTATGGCCCGACAGCGCGATGCCGCCGCGGTCGCGTGGCCCGATCGTCGCGTACAGGCTCGCCTTCGTGCGCTCCGCGTTGTAGAACAGTTCGCTCTCGACGCCGAAGCCCGCGAGATAGTCGCGGATAAAACCGATCATCTCGAGGTTCGACTCGCGGCTGACGGTCGCGAAACCGACCAGCCGTTCCAGCAGTGCGCGGCTCGACGTGTCATTCATCGCCCGGCACTCCGTAGCTCGGCGCGGCGGTAGGGTTCAGCGCACGCGTCTGGTAGTCCTGCATCTGCGGCCGATACGCGTGCCACAGCGCATCGAGCTGCCCGATCGGATCGGCGTCGGCCCAGTCGACACGCAGGTCGACGATCGGCCAGGTCACGTCGCCGGCCACCTTCAGCGCGGCCGAATGCACCGGCCCCGCCTCGCCGCCGGCGGCCATCGCCGCGTGCATCGCGGCCAGCAGCCGATCGGCGAGCAGGCCGGGCGCCTGTTCGAAGGCGCGCGCCATCGCGTCGATCACGGCCGGCGCGGCCAGCAGGTTGCCGGCCGCCACGCATTGGTCGCCCTGCACCGCGTGATGCGTGCCGAGCGCTTCCTTGCCGGTGAAGCACGCCGTCTGCCCCTGCCCGTCGATCACCGTGACCTGCCGGTACTGGCTCCAGCCGTTCGCGCTGAGCGCGCGGTCGAGCGCCGCGGCGGGCGCGAGCTGCTCGTGCTCGATCAGGTCGAGGATCTGGGGCCCAAGCGCCGGCAGCGTGATGTTCTGCGTCGCGACGGCGCCGACGCCCGCGCGCACCCACGGGCAGCGCGCGCCCACCGCGATGCTCGACGAGCTGATCGCAATGCCGAGCTGGCCCGTCTCCGGGCAACGCCCGACGATGGAGAAAGTCATATCGCCTCCTACGCGCGGTTCGGCTGCCAGGTGTCCGGGATCACGGCGATCACGTCGATTTCCATCAGCCACTGCGGCTGGCCGAGCGCGGACACGACGAGCCCCGTCGAGATCGGATACACGCCCTTCAGCCACTTGCCGACTTCCTGGTACACGGGTTCGCGATAGCGCGGGTCGATCAGGTAGGTCGTCGTCTTCACGATGTGCGTGAGGTCGCTGCCGGCTTCCTCCAGCAGTTGCTTGACGTTCTTCATCGCCTGCTCGGCCTGCGCGCGCGGATCGCCGAGGCCGATCAGCCTGCCGTCGAAATCCGTGCCGACCTGGCCGCGCACGTAGACGGTGTTGCCGGCCCGCACGGCCTGGCACAGGTCGTTGTCGAGCGTCTGGTTCGGGTAGGTATCCTTTGTGTTGAACATGCGGATACGGGTATGGGTGGGTTGGCTCATCGGAATCCTTCAGTCGTCAGGGGCCACGCCGCCGCACCGGCAGCAGACGCGGTACGGCAAGCGGCATGGGTTCGGTCAGTTCACCGCGTCGGCGAGCGGCTGCGGGTCGGCGTGCGGCTGCGTGTCGGCGTGCGGCGCGGCGCCGTCCTGCTCCGCGTGCGCAGTCGAGCGGCGCTGCGCTGCGTCGTGGTAGTCGAGGTAGGTACGCTGGATCGCGATGTGATCGGCGATGTGCCGCGCGTCGTGCCACACGCCCCAGATGAAGCTGGAGCCGCGCCGCGACAGCCACGGCAGCCCGAGGAAATAGATGCCCGGCTCCTTCGACACGCCGCGCTGGTGCTGCGGCTTGCCGTTGTCGGCGAACGCGTCGACCTTCAGCCAGCCGTAGTCGACCGCGTAGCCGGTCGCCCAGATGATCGACGTGACGCCCGCGCCGGCAAGGTCGAGCGTGAGGATCGGATGCGCGACGCAGTCGGGGTTCGGCAGGATGCGGCGGGCCTCCGGCTCTTCCGGCAGGTCGAGGCCGTTGCGCGCCGCATAGGCGTCGGCCGCGTCGAGCAGCGACAGGTAGTTGTCGTCGCCGCGTGCGAGATTGATCGCCAGGTCGCGTTCGAACACGGCCACGCCGCCGTCGAACGACTTCGTCAGCCCGACGAGCGTCACGCCCTGGTTCGCGAGCTTGCGGAAATCCACCGTATGGCCGCCGCGCGCGCCGCTCACCGCGATCGTCACGTGTTCGCGGCCGGGCGTCGCGACTTCCTTGTCCCATTCGCCGAGCACGCCGAGCCACCAGCAGAAATCCCGGCCGCGATACGCACGCGGCGGCCGATCGTGCGGGCCGACCGACAGGTACACCTGCCGGCCCGCGCGTTGCAGCTCGTCGGCGATCTGCACGCCCGACGACCCCGCGCCGACCACCAGAACCGCACCTTCCGGAAGCTGCTCCGGGTTGCGATAGTCGGCGGAATGCATCTGCACGACGCGCGCGTCGTCCGGCGCGATCGGCGGAATCACCGGGCGCTGGAACGGCCCGGTCGCGACGACCACGCGGTTCGCCTCGATCGTGCCGTCGGACGTCTCGACGATGAAACCCGGCTTGCCGGCATTGCGCACGACCTGCTTCACCTCGACGCCGGTACGGATCGGCGCGTTGAACTTGCGCGCATACGCTTCGAAGTAGTCGGCGACCTGGTCTTTCGTTGCGAACGCATCGGGATCGAGGCCGTCGAATTCGAGGCCGGGAAAGCGGTCGTGCCACGCGGGGCCGTTCGCGACCAGCGAATCCCAGCGCCCGGTGCGCCAGCGCTCGGCGATGCGGCTGCGCTCCAGCACGAGATGCGGTACGCCCAGCTTGCCCAGGTGCTCGCTCATGGCCACGCCGGCCTGGCCGGCGCCGACGATGAGCGTATCGATTGAAGTTGTTTCGACTGCCACGGCTGTCTCCTTGAGGTGCGGCTCGCTGCGAGGCTCGTATGCCCGTGTCGTCGCGCGAGTGGGAATGGAGACATTCTGCTGACAGCCCGGCGTGGGCGAAATGATGTTTTTTGTCGTTGTTGACGAGAAAAAAGCTGGGGGATCAACGGAGACATCATGCGCTCCCACACCGGGTCAGCACTGGCTGCGAGGTGACGCGGCGGCGGGGTCGAAATGGCGAGCGAGGCATCTGCCGCGCCATACGGGAACGAATCATGCGCGTGAGTCATGGTCGGCATTCAATGGAGGACGGCTCGATGAAACCCCTGACAATTGCAACGCGTCGAATTCTGGCGACCCTCGTGGCAGGCGGCGCACTCGCCGCGACCAGCACGGCCTTCGCGCAAGGCTACGGTGCACCGCCACCGAGGGTCGAAGAGCGAGCGCCCGCCCCGGGGGCCGGTGTATCGGTCGAGATCGGCGTGCACGGAGACCGCTACTGGGACGGCCATCGCTACTGGGAACGCGACGAGTGGAGGCATCGTCATCCGCGCGATCGTGATCCGTGGCGCGAGCATGAGCACGAGCATGAGCACGAGGGCGAGCATCGTGAATAGTGACGACCGCCGCCTGGCGTACGCGCAACTTCCGTGTGACGCGGGTTAAAACCCGGATTCGGATGCCAAAGCGCTCCGGTAAATGAGCGCAAACCGCGTCATCACACTTTTCCAGATCAGCTTGAACGCGGCCTCGTCTGACAAGAGATGGCCGCGCCTCTTTTGCTATTGCGCAGTTGCATGATCGCCTGATCAACTGCATCCCTGCGACCTTCCACGCCGTCACATCGAAAGTAGCCGTGTACTCGCTGCCGGCGCATGCACGTTTGCCCGGCGCCGGCGCGAACGCCACTGCGCGCACGACCCGACGTCCAACGCGGCGATTCGCGGGCAAGCAGTCGTCCCGCGCATGCCGGCCGATACCGTTGCGCGCCATTCGCTTGCCGCCGAACGCGTGATCTTCGTTATTGCAATCGACTCACGCCACGATCATGTTTCGTCGAATACGATCTCCGGTTTTTTGTCATCCTAAGTAATATGGATGTTTTTATTTCGTAATCGACCATTCAACGCCCGCCCTGCGCGCGCCGCCCGATCGCTCAATGCGATGCTCGCCAGCATGCTGACGAGCATCGCAACCGCCACGCCGCTCGTGTCCCAACGCAGCCCCAGACCGAGCGCCAATGCCCTGATCGCGGTCATGCCGAGCGCCATGACGAGCAACATCGCCGCAAATTCAAGCGCGACCCGAGCCGGAGTCCGAACCAGCGCTCGTACCGTGCTGCGCCGCTGCCCATCCTTGCGGTCGGCCTCGCGCAAGATCAGCAGCGCCAGCATGGCCAGCATCGACATCGGGAACCATTGGAGATGCAGCACGAGCGTGTTCCACATCGCGCCGGCATCGAGCGTTCCACCGCAGATGTCGAGAATGGCTTCGACGGGCGACCGTATGGCATCGAGCGTCAATCCCGCGCAGATGGCCGCCATGCACTGGAGCATCGCCCTGCGCGCGCACCCGCCGGACGCTCCGCCTTTCATCGAATAGCCGGCGATGCCGCAAACCATTGCGCCGACGCCGTTCCATATCCAGCTGGAAGGGGCACCGTGCAGCCGGGTCGGCAAGTCGCAAGCCAGGTAGCCGAGAAGCGCGAATGCCATCGCGCCGCCCACCCGTTCGGATAGCGAAATAACAGCCGTTCGCGCAGGCCCGATCCCGACGCAGGCGCGAATCGCGTCCGTCACCGTCGCCGGACGCCTGGCCGGGTCAGCCGGCGGTGCAGTCGGCGCAGTCATGGCCGTTCAGGCGGGATCTCTCATGACGGCATACCACGAGCACACCACCCCGGCCGGTGCGACGCCGCCGGTGCCGCTCGCATGCGGCACCGTTCGGACGATCGAACCGGTCAGCGCCGGGCGCTGATCGATGCCGTTGGGCCAGGGCGCGCTCACGTAGCCGACATAGTCGTAGACCCATTCCTCGCCGCTGACCACGCCGCGCCCCTGGAACCGCACCGTGCCCGGATTCCCGTAGGTAATCCAGCCGTTGAGCTGCAGCTCCCACCCCGGTCCGAAAATGCGCCCCTTGAAAATGCCCGCCGGCGCGTGCGCGATCTCGATCGTGCCGAGGCCGAATTCAAGGTCGTTGAATGCGGTGGCCGGGTCGGGATCGTTCAGGAAACTGCGATAGGTCCACAGCCCCACCAGGCTGCCGGTTTCGGGTGTGTAGCTCATGCCCGCGTCTCCCCGTCATGTCCGCGTTGTCGAAGTACCGAGGTGAACCGGCGCCGGGCAACGGCGCCGGTTCGTCACGCGCCGACGCTACCGGACCTCGAGCCGGAACAGTTTCCGTACGGGTTGCGGCGCCGCGCCGGCGACGGCTTGCGAAGCGGGCGGCGACGCGGGTTGCGTCTGAAGGCGTACGCCCTCGCGCGTATGGATTTCGACGTCGTACTGCGCATCCTGCACCGCGCTTTCGGCGAAGTGATTCAGCGGGAAGAACGCCTTCACTTCGAGGTGCGTCTGGCAGTTCGCGCAGGACTGCACGCTCCAGCGGCTCAGCACGGCCTCCGAACCGAGCAGTTGCCGTTCGCCGTCCACGTTGATGTACGCGGACACGAGGAACGACCCGGCAATCGGCGCACGATTCAGCCCGGAGACGCGCACGACCTTGCTGCTGTTGCCGGCCGGCACGGTCGACGCCGCGAGCGAGCGTTTCGGCAGGTCTTCCAGCGAACCGGGACCGTACGTGTAGCCGAGCTGTTCCTCGATGTTGATGCAGTCGAGCGACGTGTAGGCGCGCTCCTTGCCGTTCTCGCTCTTCTTGAACGGATCGAGCGGCGTGTCGAGCGTGAGCCACGAGTTGGGGACGATGCCCGGCGTCGGCCCCTGCGCATCGACGGAGTTGGTGCCCGGATACTCGGCGATGACGTCGAGGTGCTGCGTGAAGCCATGCCGCTTCTGCCACAGCCAGAACACGCGATCGATGAAGCAGTGGTGGAAATAGAAGATCGGGTCGAGGCCCGCCGTGTCGTTTTCGCCCATGTCGCCGTTGGCGCCGGGAATCGGCGAGAAATCGCCCTTGTTCGGGCCGTGCGGCACGTCGAACCCGCCGACCGCAAGGTGAATATCGTTGTGCGGCGACTCGAGCGGGACCACGGGAATCGCGCCGTCCGGAAGATTCTCGTTCCACTGGGCCGCGGACGACGTATTGGAAAACACCGTGTAGTTCGGCGCATCCAGGCACTGCTCGAACTTGCTCTTCACGTTGGTCGGCACCACGTCGCCCTTCACGACGATGTACGACGTGAGCCAGTCCACGATGTTGCGGTTCAGTATGACGACGTTCTCCTTGGCGTTGGGGAACTTGGCGTTGTGCTTCTCGGTGGCGGCCTTGTCCTTGTCGGTCCCCACCAGCCCCGACAACGGGTAGCGCACCGTGACGTAGGGCAGCGGCTTGCTGTAGTTCGGATTGTCGCCGTTGATGTTGTCGGTGATCGCGCGGTTGAACGCGAAAGACGCCAGCGGGTTCGGAATCTTTTCGCCGTCGAGCTCGAAATCCGGGTCGGTCAGCGCCCACGGAATGCCTTTCGTCAGCGACTCTTCGCTGGTTTCGTCCCAGAACGGCAGCATCACCTCCTCGCAACCGGGGATGCTCTGCAGCGCCTGTTCCAGCCGCAGCAGGTAAGCGCGGTGCCAGGTGGGGAACAGCACGTTGCCGTGGTTGCAGTAGCCGCCCCAGTAAGACGCCGAGCCCCAGCCGGCACCGCGGAACGGCTCGCCGTGGAAGCCGCCGATCATGAAGAACGAGTTCGGATCGTCGGGCGGCAACGCCTTGATGCCTTTCCACGCGCGCATCACGTCTTCCAGCGGCTTTTTGTTGCCTTTCCGATATTCGGCTTGCAACGATTCGATCGACGGACGAACTCTGACCCCAGGTGCGTTATTCATGATGTGCCCAGTCCCCTTCGTGGATAGCGTTAAGGTTTGACCACCAGGTTTTGAACGTAAGCAGGTAATTCATAAATCACTCAAACTCGCGTTCAATTGAATTCGTTTTATTTAAATAGCGTTTGGCATTTTGAAAGCATTAACCGGCGGACCATAGGCGCGGGCCCGCGTGGTCACCTGATCGCCTCCATGGGTGGCGTGGACACGCGCAACAGGCACAGCACGGCCTCTGAAAAGGGGCTGCGCCTTCAGATCGCAGGGATGCCGTGGTGAATCGATGCCGATTCGCCAGGCACGCATGCCTGGCAAAGCAGCCGAGATACCCCGTAACGTTTTATCCTGATTTGGTATGAGTAAATAAAGCAGATGCCACTGGTTTTAGCAAGGAAAAGGCGGCCTGAATTATTAAAAAAATGCGAATACAGAAGCAAACCTTAGCTCGTTTTGTTTTCATGAATAATCTTGCTGATTTACGACGATATCGTAAAAAACCGGACGCCGGATAATCACATGTGCGTCACGGAGTTTATTAATACGATCGGCCGACGGCGACCTTACGATCGAACAGATCGGTCAACAGCAGGCCCACCGCGTCCATCACTCGCCGGCCCGAGCACGTACAGCTGCATCGTGCCCACGTTGGTCGAGGTCGGCAGCTGTACCGCCGAGTGCGTCGTGGCTCATGACTTACCTCCTCTCGATGTCCGTCCGCGGCGCCGATGCGTGCGGTCGGGGGCGGACGGACGCGGCGCCGAGGCGCGCCGGCCGGCAGGCCGCAATGGAGATCGCATGGTGTTCTCCCGGGAATGGACGTGCGACGGCCTCGCCGGAAAGTTCGGCAGGACCGCTGCAGGGACGAACCGGGAGACGCATCCGTGAAATCGGACGCCGTGCGTAAATGACATTGTCGGGATCACGCCACACCCGTCCCCGATAATTCTTGACTGTGCCCGTGCCGATGATTTGGTAGGATGCACGTCGCCTCGGTATCGACGGCAGCCGGACATTCAACCGTCCCTTTTTTTGATGCCGCGCGGCCGGCTCACCCCGCCCGCGCGCATCGGTGCACTGAACCGCACCCCAGCCCCCGTGAAACCCGCAACACCCCGGCGTCGCCCCGCGCGACCCGTTGCAGCAACCGTTGGAGTGGCGCCTCGTGCGCCAGCAAGCATGAAGAAGTCGAATCCGTCCACCCGCCCTCCGCGCGAGAAAGACCGCACGTCGCTGGCGCGCGCCGGTGCACTGCTGCTGATGGCCGGCCTGCTGTACCTGCTGTGGCCGTCGGCCGAAACCGCGTACCTCGCGATGGAGTCGGTCATCCGCTGACGCGGCACGCCCTCCCCGCACTACGCTATACTCACGCAATGGAAACCCGACCTGCCTCGCCGAACGTGCATTGCTGGTGGCGCGCCTGACCCAGGCGGCCCGTTTCCTTTTGCATGTCCCAAACGTGATGCCGCCAGCGATGGCGGCATTTGCGTTTCTGCGCAGACACCATGGCTGGCGGCTTCGATAACCCGGAGCAACGACCAACATGACCCAGACCCGACCGATCATCCTCACCGGCGACCGCACGACCGGCCCGCTGCACCTCGGCCACTACATCGGCTCGCTGCGCGCCCGCGTGCAGATGCAGCACGAAGCGAAGCAGTTCCTGCTGCTCGCCGACACGCAGGCGCTGACCGACAACATGGGCCGCCGCCAGCGCGTCACCGAGAACGTGATCGAAGTCGCGCTCGACTATCTCGCGGTCGGCATCGATCCGGCGATCTCGACGATCGTCGTGCAGTCGCAGGTGCCAGAACTCGCCGAGCTGTCGCAATACCTGCTGAACCTCGTCACGGTCGCGCGGCTCGAACGCAATCCGACCATCAAGGAAGAGATTCGCCTGCGCGGTTTCGAGCGTGACATCCCGGCCGGCTTCCTGACCTACCCGGTGAGCCAGGCGGCCGACATCACCGCGTTCAAGGCGACGCACGTGCCGGTCGGCGACGATCAACTGCCGATGATCGAGCAGACCAACGAACTCGTGCGCCGCTTCAACGCGACCGTCGAGCAGCCGGTGCTGGTCGAATGCGAGGCCGTGCTGTCGGCGGTCACGCGGCTGCCGGGGATCGACGGCAAGGCGAAGATGAGCAAGTCGCTCGGCAACGCGATCACGCTCGGCTCGACACCGGACGAGATCACGCAGGCCGTGAAGGACATGTACACGGACCCGAACCACCTGCGCGTGAGCGATCCCGGCCAGGTCGAGGGCAACGTCGTGTTCACGTTCCTCGATGCGTTCGAACCCGACGTGCAGAAGGTCGACGAGTTGAAGGCGCACTACCGTCGCGGCGGGCTCGGCGACAGCGTCGTCAAGCGCGTGCTGAACGAGCGGCTGCAGGCGTTGATCGAGCCGATCCGCGCGCGCCGTCGCGAATTCGAGGCCGACAAGGCCGAGGTGATGGCGATCCTGAAGCGCGGCACGATGCACGCACGGGACGTGGCCGGCGCGACGCTCGCCGAGGTGAAGGGCGCGATGGGGCTGAACTACTTCGATTGAGCGACGCAGGCAGCGAACGCGCGTGGCGCGCCGGTCGGTATCGGGCCGGCGCGTGGCGTTCACCGCGTCACGCGCGCGAGCGAGCGTCGAGTGAACCGCGCCTTCATCACGATGCATGCGCCGGCACGGACGTGTGGCACACTGCCTCGACCCGATTGCCGGCCGGGTCGACGAGAAACGCGCCGTAGTAGTCGCCGTGGTACTGCGGCCGCAAGCCGGGCTCGCCGTCGGACTGTCCGCCCGTCGCCAGGCCGGCTTCGAAAAACGCCTCCACCTGCTCGCGGCTCGCGGCCTTGAAACACCAGTGCCGCTTGCTCGCGCCGATTTCAGCGGGATCCAGATAGACCGCCAGAAACGTCGATGCGGTGTCGTTCGCACTGCAGCGTTCGCCGTAGCCGAGCGCGGTCGGCCGGTCATAGACCTTGGCTGCGCCCAGCGCGGCCATGATGGCATCGTAGAACGGGCGCGCCAGGTCGATATCCGGCACGCTGATTGAAACGTGATCCAGCAATTGCATCGCATCTCCTCCGTCGAAGGGCACACGAGTCTACCGGAGCACGGCATTTTTCATGGAAGTCCCCCTACCGGCCGTGGGCGATACGTGAACACGCGGCACCGTCGCGGGCGATCTCGTGCGTGCCGACGGGCGTAGCGGGATACTCGATGCGCCGCCGGTCGCGGTGCGTTGAGCACCCCGCGACCGGCGCGTTGCGTCACTTCATTTGCATCAACTGAATGAGGTTCCCGCACGTATCGTCGATGATCGCGACGCGCACGGGCCCGGCATCCATCGGCTCCAGCATGAAGCGCACACCGAGATCCCTGAGCCGCTCGAACTCCGCATCGAGATCGTCGACCTGGAACGATGCCGCCGGAATGCCGTCCTCGTACAGCGCCTGCTTGTAAGGCCCGACCGCGCGATGGTTGCTCGGCTCGAGCAGCAGCTCGGTGCCGTCCGGCTGGTCTTTCGACACCACCGTCAGCCAGCGATACTCGCCCACCGGCACGTTGTTCTTCAGCTTGAACCCGAGCTTGTCGGTATAGAACGTCAACGCCTCGTCCTGGTCGTCGACGAAGATACTCGTCACGTAGATTCGCATGTCAATCTCTCCTGTCGCGGCAGCCACCGCCCCGCCCCTATTCTTCGTCGAAATCGATGACAAACGCATAACCGTCGTCGATCAGCTTGCGCAGGTAGCCGTCGAAGTCGTCGGCGATCACCGCGTAGCTGTCGGGATCGTGCAGGAAACGCACGACCTGCCCGACCTTGCCGCCCGGCGCCGGCTCGAAATCGAGGTAGAGCCGGGACGTGCCGCCGTTGTTCATGCAGTGCGAGAAGCACAGCCGCCGGTTCATCGGCAGCGCGATGTCGATACGCGGGTCGACGAGTTCGCCGTCGTCGTTCGCATCGTCGCCATAGATCTGCGCGATGCTGTCGGTGTACTTCGTCGCTTCCTCGAGCATCTGCCCGGCCGACAGCAGGTAGTACGGGTATTCGTAGACGTCGGAGCCCAGCACCAGCACGTTGACCGTCGTACCGCCGTAGTCGCGCCAGTAGGTCCCGTCGAGCTTGCCGAGCAGTTCGAGCAGGCTGGCCGGGCACTGCGGATACGCGGCGCGCAACGCGTCGAGCTGCGCGGGCGTCGCGCCCGTTGCAGCGGCAAGCGCCGCGTTGTCGGTGTCGGGAAGCGCGGCGCGCAGGCCGCCGAGATAGGTGTCGACGAGGGTCATTGCGTCAGGTCCGAAGAACAGGCAAGCGCCATTCTAGCGCCCGACGCGCTGCCCCCTTTCGCGCTTGCGCGCCCTTGCTTACGTGATCTGGTACGTCGACGCCGGCACGAATTCCTCCGGCAGCGGGCGGTCGCCCAGTTCGAGCACCGACCGCTCGATCGTGCGCGTCATCGCATCGAGCGCCAGCGCATTCGGCGCGAGGCCGAACGGCTCGGCCACCTCGCTGGCGATCGCTTCAAGCGCGATCAGCGTGTACGAGATGAACACGCAGATCAGCGGCGTGAAGAACTCCGTCGAATCGACGAGGCCGAACGGCAGCAGCACGCAATAGGCGTACACGGTGCGATGCAGCAGCACGCTGTACGAGAACGGAATCGGCGTCGACAGGATGCGTTCGCAACCACCGACCGATTTGCCGACCTCGTCGAGCTGCGCCTCGAACATCCAGCAGGTCGCGTCGCTGCCGGGCGCACGGCCCAGCGCACGGACGATGCTGCCGCGCAGCTCGTCGAGGATCGCGACGGGCTTGAAGCATTTGCCGCCCAGCTCGGCCGTGCGTTCCGGGCCGAGAATGCGCTGCAGGTCCGCGGTCGGATCGGTATGACGAAGCTGATGCTTGAGCGCATAGGTGAGCGCGATCAGCAGATCGGCCAGCCGGTTGCGCTCGGCGTCGCTCACGCTGTCGGGCAGGTAGCGGTTGAACTGCGACGTCAGCGTACGCGCCGCGATCAGCAGGTTGCCCCACAGATGCCGCGCCTCCTTGAAGCGCTCGAAGCTCGCGCTGTTGCGAAACCCGAGAAAGATCGCGAGCGCGAGCCCGAACAGCGTGAACGGCGCGGTGTTGAGGGGGATCTTCTCGCCGAAGATGCGCCCGTTCGTGAAGACCGCCAGCGTGCTGACGACCGCCATGAACACGAGCTGCGGAATGATCGATTGCAGCACGGAGCCGTTCCAGACGAACAGCATCCTGAGCCAGTTTTGTTGTGGTCGGACGATCATGGTGTTTTCTCGACTGCAGGGAATGCATCAAACGCGCGCCGGCGCCCGATGCGCAACGGCCCGCGCGTGGCGGGCCGCTGTCGGGTGAAGGCCGGGCCGGGCCACGCGCTGCGCGCGATGATACGCCCGCGCCCGCCATGCCCGTCACGTCATGCGGCGTTCAGTGATAACCGATATCGCCCTCGCGCACCTTGCCGCGGAACACGCGGTACTGCATCGCGTTGTAAACGAGGATGATCGGCAGCACGATCACGGTGCCGACGAGCGCGAACAGCTGGCTCGAGTGGCTCGACGACGCGTCCCAGATCGACAGCGACGGCGGCACGATGTTCGGCCAGATGCTGATCACGAGCCCCGTGTAGCCGAGGAACACGAGCGCGAGCGTCAGCAGGAACGGCGTGGCCTCGTGCTCGCGCTTCACCGTGTGGAAGATGCCCCACACGCATGCGACGACGAGCACCGGCACCGGCAGGAACCAGCCGAGGTTGCCGCTGCCGAACCAGCGATGCGCGACGGCCGGCAGCCCGATCACGGTCCACAGGCTGACCACGCCCATCACGGCGAGCAGCACGCCCGCGAGCGGCTTCATCAGGAGGCGCATCTTGCGCTGCAGTTCGCCGTCGACCTTCAGGATCAGCCAGCCGCAGCCGAGCGTCGCATACGTGACGAGCACGCCGATCCCGCACAGCAGGCTGAACGGCGACAGCCAGTCGAACGGCCCGCCCGCGAACTGGTTGTTCTCGATCTTGATGCCCTGCAGCAGCGAACCGAGCACGATCCCCTGGCAGAACGCGGCCAGCGCCGAGCCGCCGATGAACGCGAGATCCCACATGTGTTGCGTGCGCGTGGCTTTCGCGCGCAGCTCGAACGCCGCGCCGCGGAAGATCAGCCCGACCAGCATCAGCACCAGCGGCAGGTAGTTCGCCGGCAGCAGCGTCGAATACACGACCGGGAATGCGCCGTAGAGCCCCGCGCCGCCGAGCACCAGGAACGTCTCGTTGCCGTCCCATACCGGTGCGACGGTGTCGAGCATCACCTGGCGCTCGGCCTTCGCATCGAAGAACGGAAACAGCAGGCCGATGCCGAGATCGAAGCCGTCCAGCATCACGTAGATGAATACGCCGAGGCCGATGATCGCGGCCCAAATGACAGGAAGATCGATATGCATGGTTACTCCGCCTCGGTGACGTTCAGCGGCGTGGACAGCGCGCTCTTGCGCAGCCCCGGATGCCGGTGCAGCTCGATGTAGCCGGCCTGGGCCGCCGGCCCGTGCTTCATCAGTTTCAACATGTAGTAGATCCCCGTTCCGAATACCAGGAAGTACACGACCACGAAGACCAGCAGCGACACGCCGACCTGCTGCGCGCTCAGCGGCGCAACCGAATCGATGGTGCGCAGCACGCCGTACACGGTCCACGGCTGACGCCCGACCTCGGTCGTGATCCAGCCGGCCAGCAGCGCGACGATGCCCGACGGCCCCATGCATACGACGAACCACTGGAACCAGCGCGTTTCATACAGGCGCCCGCCCTTTCTCAGCAGCAGCCCGAGCACGGCGGTCAGCAGCATCAGCATCCCGAGGCCGGCCATGATCCGGAACGTCCAGAAGATGATCGGCGAATACGGGCGGTCCTGCGGCGGGAATTCCTTCAGCCCGCGAATCTCGCCGTCCCAGCTGTGCGTGAGGATCAGGCTGCCGAGGTGCGGCACCTGGATCGCATAGCGCGTGGTTTCGGCCTGCATGTCGGGCAGCCCGACGAGGTTCAGCGCGGTGCCGCCCTTCTCGGTTTCCCACAGCCCCTCGATCGCCGCGATCTTCGCCGGCTGGTATTCGCGCGTGTTCAGCCCGTGCGCATCGCCGACGACGATCTGGATCGGCGCGAGGATCAGCAGCATCCACAGCGCCATCGAGAAGCTGCGCTTCACCGGCTCGTCGCGGCGCCCCTTGAGCAGGTGCCATGCGCCGCACGCGGCGACGATGAAGCCCGCGACGATGAACGCCGCGATCGTCATGTGCACGAGCCGGTACGGGAACGACGGGTTGAAGACGACCTTGAACCAGTCGACCGGCACGACGAGGCCGTTCTCGATCTTGTAGCCCTGCGGCGTCTGCATGAAGCTGTTCGACGCGAGGATCCAGAACGTCGAGATCAGCGTGCCGACCGCGACCATCAGCGTCGCGAAGAAGTGTGCGCGGGGGCTCACGCGCTGCCAGCCGAACAGCATCACGCCGAGGAAGCCGGCTTCGAGGAAGAACGCCGTCAGCACTTCATACGTGAGGAGCGGGCCCGTGATGTTGCCCGCGACGCGCGAGAAGCCGGCCCAGTTGGTGCCGAACTCGTACGCCATCACGACGCCGGAGACCACGCCCATCCCGAAGCCGATCGCGAAGATCTTCGACCAGAACTGGAACATGGATTTGTAGGCGGCATCGCCGGTGACGAGGTAGCGCCATTCCAGCACTGCCAGGAAGCTCGCCATACCGATGCTGATCGCGGGAAACACGATGTGGAACGACACCGTGAATGCGAATTGCAATCGGGCGAGATGGAACGCATCGAAGATTTCCATGACCGTAATTTGCTCGTGGTTGTGAGGACGTACGCTCGAAGCAGGAAATCGCGCGACGGCTTGGCGACAACACATGCGAAGACAAACGGTCACTCGCATGGCATCGAAGCGTGAATGACGATATCGCGTTTGCAACGATACTCGCAATCGTTCGAACGTGCGTTGAAACTGTGCTGCTTACGCCGCCGAAGATGTGTGCACGGAAAACACATTTCGTGCCTGCGGGATGGTCAGCTGTACTGCTTTCCGCGTTGCGGCGCTGTGCCTCCGGTGTGCCTGTCATCCCCCTTAACATCCCATGAACGCCTGCCTGAAGCGACGGCGCGCCCTCTCGGCCGCCCGCCCGGCAGCCTCCCGATTCCCCTGGTCCGGCGCCCGCGCCCGACCCGGCCGGCCCGCCGGCCGATCCGCCTGGAGCAAACCGCATGGAGTCCTGCATCCGCCGCGACGATCCGACCGGCAGCACCGCGTGTCATGTGACGCGTCACCGTGCCGGCGAAGCGCGCGACACCGTCGACCGCGTCGTCGAGGAAACGCCGGTTGCACTCGTGTTCAACGACATTGCGCACACGGTCATGATGGCGACCCCGATCGACCTCGACGTGTTCGGCCTCGGCTTCGCGCTGAGCGAAGGCATCGTTGAGCGCGCATCGGACGTTTTCGACATCGAAAGCGAATGCCGGGCCGGCAGCGCCGAAGTGCGGCTGACCGTGTCGCAGCAGGCGTTCATGGCGATGAAGGCGCACCGGCGCGCGCTGGCCGGCCGCACCGGCTGCGGCGTCTGCGGGATCGAAAGCATCGCGCAGCTCGACCTGCACCCGCCGCGCATCGCCGCCGCCGGCATGGCCGCCGGTATCGGCGCGGCGGCGATCGAACGTGCCGCGCGCGCGTTGCCGGCCCACCAGACGCTGATGCGCGAGACGGGCGGCATCCATGCGGCCGCGTGGTGCAACCGCGACGGCGACGTGCTCGACGTGTTCGAGGACGTCGGCCGCCACAACGCGCTCGACAAGCTGATCGGCCGGCTCGCGCGGCGCCGCGCCGACCTGCACGACGGCTTCGTGTTCCTGTCGAGCCGCGCAAGCTACGAACTGGTGCGCAAGGCCGCGCGGGTCGGCATCCCGATGATCGCGACGATCTCGGCGCCGACCTCGCTCGCGATCGACGTCGCCCGCGAAGCCGGCGTCAGGCTGGTCGGCTTCTGCCGCAACGACGGCTTCGTCGAGTACGTGTCGCCCGACGCCGCTCAGCCCGCTCACCCCGATCAACCAGTGCTCGCTCAAGCGCATCCGGCGCTCTCCTGATGAAACCCCTGACCGATTTCGATACCGCGCAGCAGCATTTCGCCAGTGCGTTCGCGCCGCTCGGCGCCACCACGTCCCTCCCGGTCGCGGAAGCCGCCGGCCACGTGCTGGCCGCGCCGCTCACCGCCGTGCTCGACCAGCCGCCGGCCGACCAGAGCGCGATGGACGGCTACGCCGTGCGTCACGCGGATCTCGCGCACGGCGAGCCGCTGCGCGTCGCGCAGCGCTGCTATGCGGGTGACACGCCGGCGCCGCTGGCCCCGCGCACGGCCGCGCGGATCTTCACCGGCAGCGTGATTCCGCCCGGCGCGGACACCGTCGTGATGCAGGAGCACGCACGCGAGCAGGACGGCTGGGTCGCGTTCGACGCACCGCAGCGCAGCGGCTCGCATATCCGCCGCCAGGGCGAGGAAGTGCGCGCCGGCGACCTGCTCGTGCCGGCCGGCGTGCGCATGGGCCCGATGCATGTCGGCGTCGCCGCCGCGCAGGGGTTCGCGCGCGTCGACGTGCGCCCGGCGCTGCGCGTCGGCATCCTGACCACCGGCGACGAGCTCGTCGCGTGCGGGCAGCCGCGCGCGCCTCAACAGATTTACAACAGCAATGCGCCGATGCTCGCCGCGCTGGTCTTGGGGACCGGTGCCGAGGTCGCGATGTGCCTGCATGCGGCCGACACCGCGGCCGCCGTCGATCGCGCGCTGCGCGATCTGCACGCGGGTTGCGACCTGGTGATCTGCGTCGGTGGCGCATCGGTCGGCGACAAGGATCTGCTGCGCCCCGCGCTGGACGCGCTCGGTGCGTCGTTCATCGTCGCCGGCGTGCGCATGAAGCCGGGCAAGCCGGTTGCACTCGCCCGGCTCGACACGCGGCCGGTGGTGTTGCTGCCCGGCAATCCGGGGGCCGCGATGACCGCGTTCGCGCTGTTCGTCGCGCCGCTGATCCGCCGCCTGCAGGGGCGCCACACACGCGTGCCGATCGTGCCGTCGCTGCCGATCGACGCCGACTTCGAACCGGATGCGCAGCGCGAACGCTTCGTGCGCGTGCACTGCACCGTCGGCCTCGACGGCACGCCCTCACTCGACACGCTGCGCCAGCAAGGCGCCGGCACGCTGCAATCGCTCGTGCAGGCGAGCGGGCTGGCGCGACTGCCGGCCGGGCAGCGCATCGCGTGCGGCGACGCGGTACCGTATTACGAATTCGCGCACTGGCTCGCATGAGCGCGACGCCGCTCACCCGCCCGATTCACGGCATTCGCCGCCGCGCCGGCCACGCCGGCCGCCCGGCGAACTGTATTCCTGCAATTCGGGCACGATTGTGTCCCTGCCGTGAAAACCCGGCGGACTATCCTCACGATGAGGCTCGTCACGCGCCGTGCGCCTGCCCATCCGCACACGCACGGCCGACCGGCGACGCCCCACCGCTTACTTCTTGCAGGCCGACGACCCGATCGTGAATGCCATCGTTTCCGCCGCGCCGGCCGCTGCCGCACTTTCCGGCGGCGCATCGCCCGGCGCTTTCCCCCGCACGTCCGACACGCTCGGCCGCCCGCTGCGCGACCTGCGCCTGTCCGTGATCGATCAATGCAATTTCCGCTGCGGCTACTGCATGCCGCGCGAAAGCTTCGGCGCCGACTATGCGTTCATGCCGTCGTCCGAGCGGCTGTCGTTCGCGCAACTCGAAAAGATCGCCCGTGCGTTCACGTCGCTCGGCGTCGAAAAGATCCGCATCACGGGCGGCGAGCCGCTGCTCCGCCGCAACCTCGAAGCGCTGATCGAACGCCTCGCCGCGCTGACGACCGTCGACGGCAAGCCCGTCGAGATCGCGCTGACGACCAACGGCTCGCTGCTGGCCGCGAAGGCGCGCACGCTGCGCGACGCGGGCCTGTCGCGTGTGACGGTCAGCCTCGATGCGCTCGACGACGCGGTGTTCCGCCGGATGAGCGACACCGACGTGCCCGTGTCGCGCGTGCTGGCCGGCATCGAAGCCGCGCAGGCGGCCGGGCTCGCGCCGGTCAAGGTCAACGCGGTGATCGAGCGCGGCGCGAACGACGACCAGATCCTGCCGCTCGTGCGGCACTTCCGGCATTCCGGCGTGGCCGTGCGCTTCATCGAATACATGGACGTCGGCGGCGCGAGCTTCTGGTCCGGCGACAAGGTCGTGACGGCCGCGCGGATGCGCGAACTGATCGACGAACACTATCCGCTCGTGCTCATCGGCGAACCGAGGCACGACGCGACCGCGATCCGTTGCGCGCACATCGACGGCGCGGGCGAAGTCGGCTTCATCGCGAGCGTGTCGCATCCGTTCTGCGGCACCTGCTCGCGCGCCCGCGTGTCGGCCGACGGGCAGCTCTATACGTGCCTGTTCGCGACGCAAGGCACCGACCTGCGGCCGTGGCTCGACGACGCCGCGTCGACCGCCGACCTCGCCGCCGCCGTGCGCGATCGCTGGACGCACCGCGACGACCGCTATTCCGAGCGCCGGGCCGCACGGCCTGCCCGTGTGCCGGGCAAGACCTATCCGACCGTGCGCATGTCGCTGGTCGGCGGCTGACGGGCCGCCGCGCGACCCAGGACGCACCGCCTACAGGAGAATCGTCATGACGAGCTTCACCGAATCCCGTGCCGGGCTGCCGGACGATCCGTTGCACGCGGGCAGCACCGCTCCCGACAACGCGACCGACCCGCATCCCGAACCGCCACCGTCGATTGCCGCGGGCTTCGAAGTGCGCGTGCAGTATGCGTCGATCGATGCCGGCGCCGAGCTCGCGCCGATCGTTCGCAATCCGAATGTCGGCGCGGTCGTGAATTTCCTCGGCGTCGTGCGCAACGAAGGCGACGTCGACGACGTGATCGCGCTCGAGGTCGAGCACTATCCGACGATGACCGAACAGGCGCTCTGGAGCATCGTCGAGGAAGCCAGCGCGCGCTGGCAGCTCGAAACGATCAGGATCGTGCATCGCGTCGGGCGCATTCCGCTCGGCCAGGCGGTCGTGCTGGTCGTGGTGGCCGCCGCGCATCGCGGGGCCGCGTTCGACGCATGCGAATTCCTGATGGATTTCCTGAAGACCCACGCACCGTTCTGGAAGAAGGAGATCCGCCATGACGGCGTATCCGGCTGGGTCGAGGCGAAGGCGCACGACGACCAGGCGATGCGGCGCTGGGGCTGATTGCGTTCGCTTCGTGTTTCCGATTCCGCCGCTCCGTCTAAAGACAACGCAATGAAACTGACGATCAAATACTTCGCAAGCATTCGCGAGCAACTCGATCTCGACGAGGAAATCGTCGAGATCGATGCGCGCGAACTCACCGTCGACGCGCTGCGCGACACGCTGGCCGCACGCGACGCGCGCAGCGCGGAAGCGCTGCGGATGGACCGGCCCGTGCGGGCCGCCGTGAATCTCGAGATGGTGACGGGGGGATTCGTCGTGCGGGAGGATAGCGAGGTGGCGTTTTTCCCGCCGGTGACGGGCGGCTGACATCACGACGAGCCGGAAGGAATCCGGCATGACATCGATCGCCGGTTGCAGTTCGCACGCGTTGGCGTTGCGTATCAGCCGCACGCGGCTGGCATCGCGGCCCGGCTCGACAGATAGTCGACCATCCGTTGCGCGGCCGGTTGCAGCGCATCGAAGCTCCTGAAGCAGACGACGAACCGGCGCTTCGCCCACGCATCGACCAGCGGGATCACCTTGATGCCGAACACCGGCCGATACGTGTCGGCCACTTCCATCGGCACGACACTGATCCCGAGCCCGGCCGCGACGACGCGAAACGCGGCATCGAAACCCGACACGATCACGCGATACGACACGGTCGTGCCGGCATCGGCGGCCGCGCGCTGCAGCAGCGTGTGGACGGCGGTCGTCGGCAGCAGGCCGACGTGCTCGTAGCCCAGCGTCTGCTCGAAGCTCAGCGACGGCGCGTTCGCGAGCGGATGATCGCGATGCACGGCCAGCGCCAGCCGGTCCTGCCGATATGGCCGATGCTGCAGGCCCTGAAGATCGACGTTGTCCCAGCACACGCCCACGCTCGCCGCGCCTTCGCGCAACTGCCGCACGAGTTCGGACGACAACCGCTCTTCCACGTCGACCCGGATGTTCTCGTTGGCCGGTTCGCGCATGAACGATGAAATGTCGTCGAGCAGTGCCTCCGCGATCGCCGACGCCGATGCGCAGATGCTGACGCGCCCCTTCAGCCCGCCGCCGAACGCGACGATATCGCTCGCGATGCGCTCCATCGTGAAAAGCACGCTGCGCGCGTGCTCGAGCAACGCATTGCCCGCGGCCGTCGGCTCGACGCCGCGCCGCGAGCGCGTGAGCAGCGGCACGCCGAGGTCGCTTTCGAGTTGCGCGATGCGCTTGCTGATCGCCGACGGCTCGATATGAACCGCCTCCGCCGCCCGCGCCATGTTGCGGTGATCGCACACGGCCACCAGCAGCCGCAGCGTTTTCAGGTCGATGTCGCGCATCCGCCGTCTCCAGACAATCAAGCATTCAGACATTCCATTTCGGAAACGTGACGGTTCCGAAATACCGCTTTAATGTCCATCAGGAATGTCTAAAGTTAGCACGACGCCGGTACATCGACACGGGCGAAATCAACGGAGACAAGCGACATGCGGTCGTTCCCCCAGCATGCAGTCATACGCGAAGTCGGCTTGCGCGACGGGCTGCAAAGCATCCCGCGCATTCTTCCGACGAAACACAAGATCGAGTGGATCGGCGACGCGTACGCGGCCGGTCAGCGCGAAATCGAGGTCGGATCGTTCGTGCCGGCGCGCCTGCTCCCGCAACTGGCCGATACGGCCGAACTCGTGTCGTATGCGAAGACGCTGCCCGGCCTGCGCGTGTCGGTGCTGGTGCCGAACCTCAAGGGCGCGGAACACGCGATCGACGCAGGTGCCGACCTGATGCTGGTGCCGCTCTCGGCGAGCCGCGCGCATAGCATCTCGAACCTGCGCAAGACACCCGACGAAGTCGTCGCCGAGGTGGCGCGCATCCGCGCCGCGCGCGATGCGGCCGGCTCGAAGACGCTGATCGAAGGCGGCATCGGCACCGCGTTCGGCTGCACGATCCAGGGCCGCGTCGAGCAGTCCGCGGTGCTGCGTTACCTGCATGCGTTGCTCGATGCCGGCGCCGACCGCGTGAGCCTCGCCGATACGGTCGGCTACGCGGGGCCGGCCGCCGTCGGCGAACTGTTCGGCAAGGCGCGCGCCGCCGCGGGCGAGCGCTTCTGGTGCGGCCACTTTCACGACACCCGCGGCCTCGCGCTCGCGAATGTGTACGCGGCGCTCGAAACGGGCGTCGCCCGCTTCGACGCGACGCTCGCCGGCATCGGCGGCTGTCCGCATGCGCCCGGCGCGAGCGGCAACGCGTCGAGCGAAGACCTCGCGTTCATGCTCGCCGACATGGGGATCGAAACCGGCATCGACATTGCCGCGCTGCTGACGCTGCGCGCGAAGGTCGCGTGCTGGCTGGACGGCGAAACGCTGCACGGCGCGCTGTGGCGCGCGGGCCTGCCGGCCACCCACGCCGCCGCCACCACCACCGTCTGAATCCATCATGAACCACGACACCCGACTTCCACTCGACGGCATTCGCGTCATCGAATTCACGCACATGGTCATGGGGCCGACGTGCGGGATGATCCTCGCCGATCTCGGCGCCGAAGTGATCAAGATCGAGCCGCCCGGCGGAGACAAGACGCGCAACCTGCCCGGCCTCGGCATCGGCTTCTTCCGTTCGTTCAACCGCAACAAGAAGAGCGTCGTGCTCGACCTCCATACGCCCGAAGGAAAGGCGGCCGCGGTCGAACTGATCGGCACCTGCGACGTGATGCTGGAAAATTTCCGACCCGGCCTGATGGCGACGCTCGGCCTCGACTACGACACGCTGTCGGCCCGCTACCCGGCGCTCGTCTACGTGACGCACAAGGGCTTCCTGCCCGGCCCGTACGACCGGCGCCTCGCGCTCGACGAAGTCGTGCAGATGATGGGCGGGTTGTCGTACATGACGGGGCCGGTCGGCCGGCCGCTGCGCGCCGGCACGTCGGTCAACGACATCATGGGCGGCATGTTCGGTGCGATCGGCGTGCTCGCCGCGCTGCGCGAACGCGAACGCACGGGCCGCGGGCAGGAAGTGCAGAGTGCGCTGTTCGAGAACTGCGTGTTTCTGTGCGCGCAGCACATGCAGCAGTACGCGATGACGCACGAACCGCCGCCGCCGATGCCGGCGCGCGTGTCGGCGTGGAGCGTCTACGACGTGTTCACGCTCGCGGACGGCGAACAGCTGTTCATCGGCGCGGTCAGCGACCGGCAGTTCGTCACGCTGTGCGACGTGCTCGCGTGCCCCGGGCTCGCCGCCGAACCGGAGTTCGCCACCAACGCGCAGCGGGTCGCCGTGCGGCCGCGGTTGCTCGATCGGCTCGGCGCGATCCTGAAGGACCATCGCGCCGCCGAGCTGTCGCCGAAACTCGAAGCGGCCGGCATTCCGTATGCGCCGATCGTCCGTCCCGAACAACTGCTCGACGATCCGCACCTGAAAGCGAGCGGCGGACTGGTGCCGATGCAGACCGACGACGGCCACACGACCGATGTCGTGCTGCTGCCGATCACGATGGGCGGACGACGGCCCGGCGTGCGCCAGGCGCTCGCGCGCGTCGGCGAGCACACGCAGGAAGTGCTGGCACGGCTGAAACGCCGCGCGGTCGCATGAGCGGCAGCCGATGCCGGTCCGGTAACAGTCGGCCGGCGTCGAAGCAGGCCCGGCCGCGCGCCGCCATGAATTCGGCGCCCCCTCCACATCGCGCTCGCCTATAACCGTTTTCAAGGCAGGCAGCTCGAAGAAGCATGCCGCCCGTCAGAGGATCAGGAGACAACCCATGCATCAGACCGTCACCGCGGGCGGCGCCCCGCTCGATACGCCGCAGGTATGCGCCGGCATCCGCGCCGGCGCGGACATCTCCGCGCGCATGGACCGGCTGCCGATCACCCGGCACCAGTGGATGCTCGTGCTGCTGATTTCCCTCGGCGGCTTCTTCGAAGTCTACGACCTGATCTTTACCGGCTATATCGCGCCGGGCATGGCCAAAAGCGGCCTGTTGCAAACCACCACGCAGGCATTCTTCGGCTTCACCGGCATCGCCGCCTTCATCGCGGCGACCTTCGCGGGGCTGTTCGTCGGCACGTTCGGCTTCGGCTGGATGCCGGACCGCTACGGGCGCCGCGCCGTCTTCACGTACTCGCTGCTGTGGTACTCGATCGGGTCGGCCATCATGGCATTCCAGACGACGCCCGAAGGCGTGCTGCTGTGGCGCTTCATCACCGGCATCGGCGTCGGGCTGGAGATCGTCACGATCGACACCTACGTGACCGAACTCGTCCCGCAGCAGATGCGCGGCCGCGCGATCGCGTTCAACCAGGTGGTGATGTTCGCCGCAGCACCGGTCGCGGCGATCCTGTCGTGGTGGCTCGTTCCCGCGACGGTGTTCGGGCTCGACGGCTGGCGCATCGTGGTGCTGGCCGGCTCGGCCGGCGCCGTGATCGTCTGGTTCATCCGCCGCGCGGTGCCCGAAAGCCCGCGATGGCTGGCCGCACACGGCGATGCCGAACGAAGCGAGCGGATCGTGAGCCGGATGGAAGCGATCGCCGAGCGCGAGTCGGGCATGCCGCTGCCGCCGCCCGCACCGGCGAGCGAAGCGCCCGAAGTACCCCGCGCGGCGTTCGCGGCATTGTGGCGCGCACCCTATCGCGCCCGCCTGCTGATGCTCGTCGCGTTCAACTTCTGCCAGGCCATCGGCTATTACGGATTCGCGAACTGGGTGCCGACACTGTTGATCGGCCAGGGCATCACCGTCACGAAGAGCCTGCTGTATGCGTTCGTCATCGCGTTCGCGATGCCGGCCGGGCCGCTGCTCGCGATGCGCTATGCAGACCGGATCCAGCGCAAGCACCTGATCGTCGGCGGTGCGCTGGCCGTGATCGTCTGCGGGCTCGCGTTCGCGCAGGTCAGGACCGTCGTGCCGCTCATCGTGCTCGGCGTGCTAATCAGCTTCGCCGGGCAGACGATCTCGGTCGCGTATCACGCATACCAGTGCGAGCTGTTCCCGACCGAGGTGCGCTCCCGCGCGAGCGGCATCGCATATTCGGCCAGCCGCGCCGGCGCGATGATGTCGGGCTTCATCATCGCCGCGCTGCTGAAGGATTTCGGCGTGCCCGGCGTGTTCACCGGGATCACCGTGTTCATGCTCGTCGTGGTCGTCGTCATCGGCGCGTTCGGCCCGAGAACCAATGGCGTGCGGCTCGAGGAGCTCAATCGCTGACGCCTGGCGCCGTCCGGGTTACGCCGGACGGCGCCAGGCAAGAACGCCCCCTTCTACCGCATGCACGCCGCCGTAAGCTTGCCGACCGTGATCACCGCCTGCTCGATCTCCGGCGACCACGGGCTGCTGTAGTTCAGCCGGATGAAATTCCGGTAGCTGTCCGTGATCGAGAACATGTAGCCGGGCCCGATCGTGATCCCCTGCTCCAGCGCGAGCTGGTACAGCCGCATCGCATCGATCTGCGCAGGCAGTTCGACCCACAGCACGTATCCGCCCGCCGGGCTCGAGATGCGCGTGCCCTCCGGAAAGAACCGCGACACCATCGCGCGCATCAGGTTCGCCTGCTGCGCATACGCCTTGCGCAGACGCCGCAGGTGATGCTCGTAGCCGTCGCGTTCGAGAAACTCCGCGATCGCGAGTTGCGGCAACGACGGCGTCGCAAGCGTGTTCAGGAATTTCAGCTTCTCGACCTGGTCACGATAGCGGCCCGGCAGCGCCCAGCCAATCCGGTACGCGGCCGTCAGGCTCTTCGAGAACGACGAGCAGTGCAGCACGATCCCGCTGCGGTCATACGACTTCAGCGAACTCGGATGCGCATCGCCGAAATACAGCTCGTTGTACACGCCGTTCTCGATCAGCGGCATCCCGGTCTTCGTCGCGAACTCGACCAGCTCGCGCTTGCGTTCGTCCGGCATCTGGAAGCCGAGCGGGTTCTGGAAATTCGGCATCACCATGCATGCGGCGATCGGCTGCGACTTCGCGATCGCGGCCAGCGCTGCAATGTCGATTCCGTACTCCGGATGCGTCGCGACCTCGATCGCCTTCATCCCCATCCGCTCGATCGCGTGCAACATCGCATAGAACGTCGGCGATTCCACTGCAATCGTGTCGCCCGGTTTTGCAACGGCCTGCAGGCACAGGTTCATCGCCTCCGTCGCGCCGACCGTCACGATGATCTCGTTCGGGTCCACCGACATCCCGTTTTCCAGGTAGCGGCGTGCAATCTGCCGGATCAGCCGCGGATGGCCGGGCGGCAAACCGTCCGTCACGCCCCACAGCGACTTGTCGCGGCCGGCCGCATACGCATAGCGGTTCAGCTTCTCGAACGGAAACAGGCTCGGGTCCGGATACGGCGAGCCGAGCGGCACCGCGTCGTCCGTGCCGATCGAGCGCAGTGTCGACAGCACGAGCCGGCTCACGTCGACCGACGACGAGATCGCGATCGGCTTCGACGGCCGCAGCTCGCGCACCGGCGCATGGCTGTCGTCGCGCCGCAGGTTCACGAAATAGCCTGACTGCGGGCGGCTTTCGAGCAGCCCGCGGCTTTCCAGCAGCAGATACGCGTGCAGCACGGTCGTGATGCTGATCCGGTGTTGCTGGCTCGCCTGCCGCACCGACGGAATCCGGTCGCCGTGCCGGTACACGCCCTGGCGGATCAGGCGCTCGATGTCGTCCGCGAGTTTTTCATAGAGTTTCATCGCGTGCCTCCCGCCGGCCCGCGCAGCCGTGCTGCCCTGCCGTTTGCGTCCGACACGCCGGTGTTTCGCCCGCCGGCCGGGCCGTCGTGATTCCTGATCTTTCCCTCCGGTTTTGCCTTTTCCATCGCACTGGCTCTCTCTTGAAGATGCGCCGACAGGGTTCCGGGACGACTGGATCTGCGGCACTGTGCACTTGATGATGGAATCTTAAGAGCAGAACAGTTGGCGGCGAGTACACACATCGATCGCGCGAACAAGAGTACAGTTCGGCGCGCATCGCTCACGGCGGGAAAACTGTACGTCTTAAGAATGGGCCGCGATGGCGGCGAATCGCGCGAAGCGACGCCGGACGGAGGGCGTGGCTTTCAGGGAAGGGCGACAACGGACCTCAAATGCACCGTGCGCCCGCGGGATGATCGGTACGCGTTGCCGACCATTCGTAAGTAAAAACTGTTCGGTCTAACAGTTTTTCTCTCGACATCGTCATGAATGAGACAAAACTCGTCGATCGCACGGTTTTCGCTTGAATTCTTCCATCGAGACGCAATACTGTTTGACCTCACAGTTTTTATCCTGCCGCGCCGACAACGGTGGCGGGGCTCAACCATGCGATACACGATCGAACAGGCATCCGACATCGGCGGCGTGATCCGCGCCGCGCGGAAAGTACAGCAACTGCGCCAGGACGACGCGGCCGGCAGCGTCGGCGTCAGCGAGTCGTTCATGGTCAAGGCCGAGCGCGGCGCGGACACCATCCAGTGGGGCAAGGTGTTCCAGATCCTGCAGGGGCTCGGCGTGCAGGTCGTCGTCGACATCCCCGACGCCAGCAACGAACTGCTCGAGCGCCAGTCGGCCCGCGCGAGCCATCGGGCCGATGTCCGCGCGCGGCGCGCGGCCGAGCGCCTGCTGTTGCGCACGGAGGCAACCACGGACACCACCCCGCCGCCCCCTGCGCGCGTGCTCGCGGCCGCGCGGCTCGTGCTGTCGCCCGGCGAGGCAGCCGGTTCGGGAGCGGACGGCACGCGCCGCCCTCGCCCCAGGACGACCGCTGCCGGCCGCGAAGCCGCCGCGCGCGCGGCCGAGATCGCGCGCCGCGTGCTGACAGCCGCCGGCGAAGCCGTGCCTGAGCGCCCGCGCGCCACCGGCGAGGAGGCGCCGCATGACTGAGCGCACTCTCATCGCCGCAATCGACGGCCAGCCGATCGGCACGCTGCGCGATGGTCGAGCAGCTGCGACCGTGCTGACGCCAGACACCACCCAAGCCGATCCGATGCCGCCACGCAAGGGCCGCCCAACATCATGACCGAATCCCTCCACCCGCCCCTCGTCGACCAGCTCGTCGCGCGGCTGACCGGCACCGCCGACCACCCGCGCTTCACCGGCGCGCCGCTCGACCTGTCGACGCTCGACGCGCACGCGCTCGGCGCGGTGTGGCCGGCACTGCGTCGTGTCGAGGAACGGGTCGCGCAGCACGACTACGCGTACGACGATCCGCGCGCCACATTCGCGCGCGGGCTGCGCGCGCAGATCGACGCACTCGATCTCGCGCCGCTCGTCGACGCCGAAGCCGCGCTCGAACTGTTCCGCGACATTCCGGCCGGCGCGTGGCAGCGCGCGTTACAGGAACTGTCGTGTCTCGACGCGCTGCCCGCGCCCGCCCTGCAGGCCGAACTCGTGCGCATCCTCGACGAACCGCAGAACGACGGCCTGCAAAGACTCTCCGTGTACGGGAAATATGCCCTCCACGCGTTCGCCGGCCGGCGGGACATCACGGCCTTGCGCGACGAGTATGCGCAGTCGAATGCCGATTCACCGGCGCGCGTGCGCGAACTCGACGTGCTGCCGGAACTCGGGCCGGCCGCGCTGCTCGCGCTGGCCGCGACGAACGACGGGTATTTCGCGCCGAAGCGGCTGTGGTTCAACGCCGACGATCCGGCCGTCACGCTCGCGGAAGAGCCCGCTTACGTCGACTTCGCGCGCGACACGCTGACCGAAGCCGCGCGGCACGTCGCCGCGATTCACGCGGGCGAAGTCCCCTATCAGGCCGATCGTGCGTTCACGACCGACGACGCGCAGGTCGTCGCGCGCGCGGCGCGCGTCGCGGCCTATCGCGACGCGCCGTGGCTACCTGCGCTGATCGGGCCGCTGCTGACCGGCGTGTGCGTCGCGCCGACCGCCGCGAAAACCGCACCGTCGCAATCGCTCGCGATCGCGCTCGGCCATGCGGTCGAGACGATCCCGACACCCGAGAGCCTGCGTGCGCTGCGCGATGCGCTGGCCACCGTGCGTCACGCGGGCGTGCAAAAGAAGCTCGCGCGCAACCTGAAGCCCGCCGAACGCGCGCTCGGCGAGCGGCCGCACACCGCGCTGCGCATGACGCTCGACGCGAAACCCGACAAGAAGCAGCTCACGATGCTCGCCACCTGCATGGAAGCGGGTTTCTGGCAGGCGATGACGCTGGGCCATGCCGAATGGCGCGAGCGCCTCGTCGATGCGCCGGCCGGCGCCGCGTTCTCGACCCGCATGATCTGGCAGGCACGCGCGCGCGACGGCGCAACGGTGTCGTTCATCCCCGAGATCGCGAACGGCATGATCGTGCTGCGCGATGCCACCGGCGCGGCGTGCGAACTCGACGCCGACAGCGAGATCCGGCTCTGGCATCCGCTGCTGGCCGATGCGGACGAGCGGCTCGCGTGGCAGCGCGCGATCGTCGGCCGTGCGATCCGGCAGCCCGTTCGGCAGGCGTTCCGCGAGTTCTACGTACCGGCCGACGAAGACGTCGCGACCAGTCATTCCACGATGTTCGAAGGTCATGTCCTCGCGAGCCGCCCGCTGCTCGGCGTCGCGCGCCGCGAAGGCTGGTCGATCCGCGCGTACGACGACGGCCTGGCACGCGAGTTCGGCGACGTGCGCGCGACCTTCAGCGTCGCCGCGCGGCTCTTTCCCGGCACCGACGGCCAGGGCACGTCGGGCCGGCTGCACGTCGAACGCAGGCACGAGCGGCGCTGGGTGGCCGCGCCGATCGGTGAAATCGATCCCGTCGTGTTCTCGGAGGTGGCGCGCGCGGTCGACCTGCTCGTCAGCGTCGCCGCCTTCGCGCTCGACGATGAAGCGACGCGCGCGGCGGACGCGCTGGCGGACCCGGTGCGCCAGCGCGTCGCGCGGAACGAGCGCGAGCAGCGCCTGCACCGGCTGTCCGACCTGCCGCTCGGCGCGATGGCACGGCATCGCAAGCAGGTGCTCGCGCTCGTGTTCGCCGAACCGATCGAGCAAGGCCGGATGACGATCGACGATCGCCATGTGTGGGTCGGCGCGTGGTCGGTGCATTGCGCGACCGGGCGCGTGACGCGCGACGGCGAACCCGTCGAATCCGCGATCGAACCGCCGCCGTCGCCGCTGCGCGCGGTGCCGTGGCTGCCTTACGACGAAGCGCTGCTGCAGCGGATCGTCGATGTGGTCGCGGGGTTGCTGGGCTAAACCGGAAAATGAATAGAGCTATCGAGCTTCATTTCTCGACGCGGATAATACGATCAACGCGTTTCCGGTAGCCCTATTCATTCGGCCTATATCGGTCGGGCGGCTGTGATAACGTTTTGCTTTCGCTTTCTTTGCGCGCCGTCACGACATGCCTGCCTACGTCAAACCCAGATGGTTACGGGATCTGCTGCGTTTCCTCCCGTTGAAAAGCCAGTTCGTGCTATCGGGAAACGTCCGCGATTTACAGGCCTGTGAAGTTGCCCCCGACGTGGTGACGGCGCAGTCGCTGGTCAATACACTCGGCGACAATCTCCGCGAGGCGGGTTATGCGCAGCTCGTCGTCTGGAATCCGGTTTCAGGCTTCACGGTACCCGACAGCCGGGTATCGCCCACGGAGCCTGCCGATGAAACCCTGCGGCGTCTTGGCCTGACACCGGTCGATGGCACGGCGCCGGGCGGCATCGATGTACTCACCGCATGCGTTGAACGCCTGGTCGCGCTGCCCGGGCCGCCGATTGCCCTCGTCGTCGATTTTGCTTCCCGACTGGCGATTCGCGCCGAAACGCTGAACCCCGCCGAGCACACGCTGTTCACGCGCGCACTGGTGCTGGCGCATATGGCGGCCCCCCGCCCCGCGGGAGAACTGCGACGCCCGTTTTTCAATACGGTGATCTGGATCGTCGACAAGGAAGGCGATCTGCCGGACTGGTTGCTGATCGACAATCCGCGCATCCGGCATATTCCCGTGTCGAAACCCGACAGTGCCGCCCGTCGCGCGTTGGCCGGTGCATTGCTGCGCGGCGTACCCGGTGCCCAGGCCGCTACGCCGGATCATCTTGCCGACGCCGCATCCGCGTTCGTCGACGGGTCCGAGGGATTGCTGCTCGCCGACATGAATGCGATCGCCACGCTCGCCCGCGTCGAGCAGGTGCCCCTCGATAAGATTGCCGACGCGGTGCGGCGTTATAAAGTGGGCGTCACCGAGGATCCGTGGCAGCAAATCGATCGCGACAAGATCCGTCACGCCGACGCGTTCATTCGCCGCCGGGTCAAAGGGCAAGCGCACGCAGTCACGCACATGCTCGACCTCGTCAAGCGCGCCATGACGGGCGTGGGCTCTCAGCGCAAAGGCAACCGGCCGCGCGGTGTCGCCTTCCTCGCCGGCCCGACCGGCGTCGGGAAAACCGAACTCGCCAAGACGATCACGAGCCTGCTGTTCGGTGACGAAAGCGCCTACATCCGCTTCGACATGTCGGAATTCAGCGCGGAACACGCCGACCAGCGGCTCATCGGCGCGCCGCCCGGCTATGTCGGCTACGACGTCGGCGGAGAATTGACGAATGCGATTCGCGAACGCCCGTTCAGCGTGGTGCTCTTCGACGAAATCGAAAAAGCGCATCCGCGCATTCTCGACAAGTTTCTGCAAATCCTCGATGACGGCGTGCTGACGTCAGGGCGCGGCGACCGCGTGTATTTTTCCGAAGCGTTGATCGTTTTCACGTCGAATCTCGGCATTTACCGCCAGGACGAATCGGGTCAGCGCGTCGCGAATATCCAGCCGGGGAACGACTTCGCGGACATCCAGAAAAAGGTACTCGGGGAAATCCAGCAGCATTTCAAGCTGGTCCTGAACCGGCCTGAAATCCTGAACCGCATCGGCGAAAACATCATCGTCTTCGACTTCATCCGCGACGATGTCGCGACGGAGATCTTCGAGCAGATGGTGCGCGCGGTGCTCGACGACGTCGCGTCCCAGGGGATCGCCGTCGACCTGGACGCCCGTTCCAGGATCGCGCTCCAGGCGCAATGCCTCGGCGATCTGTCCAACGGCGGCCGCGGCATCCGAAACCAGATCGAAGCGCATCTGCTCAACCCGCTGGCACGCGGCCTGTTCGATCAGGACGCGGCCGCCGGCGATCGATTCGTCATCTCGGGCATCGACTCGGGTTCGTTCCAGTTGCAAAAGCAGTAGGCCATGGACATCCGTGTTTCGCGCCTGCACTTTCCCGTGACGACGCTCGGGCCGGGGCAACGGATCGGCATCTGGTTTCAGGGTTGCACGATCCGATGCCCGGGCTGCATTTCGATGGATACCTGGGCGCACGCCGGGGGCGAAACCACCGTCGATGCCCTGTTGGCGCAGGTCCGAACCTGGCTGCCCGACGCCACCGGCATCACGATCTCGGGCGGCGAGCCGTTCGATCAGCCCGATGCGCTGATTGCACTCCTGCATGGCCTGCGGCAGCTGTCGGCAGGCGACATCCTCGTCTACAGCGGCCACCCGCTCGACTCCCTGGCCGATACGCTGGCACGCGCCGACGGCCTGATCGATGCGCTGATCTCCGATCCGTTCGACATCGACGCGCCGCAGACACGCGCGCTGCGCGGCAGCGACAACCAGCGGCTGCATTGCCTGACGGCACTCGGCCACGCGCGTTTTGCGCAGTACGAACAAGCGCCACGGCACAGCGGCAAGGCCCTGGACGTCATGTTCGACGAGGACGGTAGCGTCTGGTTCGCGGGGATACCGGGCCGGGACGATTTTCATCGATTGAGAGACCTGTTGACCGATCAGGGGCATCACGTCCGGATCAGTGCCGACAAGGCGAGAAACAGATAAGACAGGAAATGTCAGCCATGATGCGTTTTTGCCCGAATTGCCGAACCGAGCGGTCGGTGGACGAGTGGTACTGTGCCGGCACGGTCGGCGATGCCGTGTGCAACTGGGACTTGTCGGGCGTCCCGATCCGCGCGAACGGCTGGCGCCCCCAGGATGTGGTCACGGTCGAGACGGTCAGCCAGCAAGTGGATGCGGACGCACCCGGATCCGGCGTGCCGCCTACGCTGTCGTGCATGAACGGCCATCCGATGAACGACGGCGACCTCATGTGCCTCGAATGCGGCGCGGATCCGGCCGTGCCCGCCGACGCGCAGCGGCTCGGCGCCGGCGACGCCGTTCCGGTGGGCGGCTCGGCGGAGGACACGCCGCCCGTCGAAGAAACGCGGATCGACGGCTGGCGGTTGTTGCGCCAGATTTCCAGCACGGACGGCGTGCGCGAACGCTACGTGGCCCAGCAGGACGGGACCGGCAGGCAGGCCGTCCTGACGCTGTATCGACCGGGCGCGGAACCGGACCCGGCCGTCTACGACGTGGTGCGTCGCCTGCCGCGCGAGCACGTGCCGGAGATCATCGCGACCGGACGCTGGGATCAACGTGCGTACGAAGTCGCCGAGGAGATGAGCGGCGGGACGCTGGCGGATCTCGGCGTGGCCGTCCGCGATCGCGCGACGATCCGCCGGGTGGTCGATGAACTGGGCCAGGCCCTGCAGGCGTTTTCCGACGTGGGGCTTCGGCATCGGGACCTGCGGCCCGGCACGCTGCTGGTGCGCAGCCGCGAACCGCTGGATCTCGTCATCAGCGGCTTCGGTTCGGCACGGCTGTCCGAATTCGATCTCGATATCGTCTCGCCGCTCGAAACGACGCGCTATATGGCGCCCGAGGCCATTGCAGGTGGTGTCGCCGCGGCGTCCGACTGGTGGAGCCTCGGCATGATCCTGCTCGAGCAGCTGACCGACGGCCGCTGCTTCGAGGGCATCAACCCGCGCGCGTTCCTGATTCACGTGCTGGCCAACGGCGTCACGCTGCCGGACGATCTGGATCCCTCGCTTCACCTGTTGCTGCGAGGCCTGCTCGCGCGCGACCGGCATCAACGCTGGCAATGGCCGCAAGTCAAGGCCTGGCTGGACGGCAAACCGGTCGATGCACCGTCGGCAACGACGATCGATGCCGATGGCGACGAAGGCGCCAGCATCGCATTGGGCGCGCGCCAATATCGCAAGCCGACGGTCTTCGCGCTCGCCGCGGCGGAGCGGGAGAACTGGGACGCGGCACGCGATCACCTGAATCGCGGCGTCGTCCTGACCTGGGCGGAACAAGCCGGTGCCGGCGCGAAAGTGCTGGCCGGCTTGCGTCAGGTGGCGCAACTCGACGGCGTCGATGACGATGGCCGCCTGATGATCGCGCTCAAGCTGTTGAATCCCGACATGCCGCTCATTCTGCGCGGCGACATCGTCACGCCCGGCTGGTTGCTGCACAACCCGCTGGAAGGTTACGACCTGGTGACCGGGCCGGTGCCGACGTTCCTGGAGCGGCTGGGCACGGAAAGCTGGCTGTCCCGGCTACGCGCTCGCGCCGACGAAGTGCGACACCGGGCTGCGTATCTTGGCATCGAACTGAACGAAGACCTGGTGCGCATCGCGCTGCTTTCCACGTCGCGGGCCCAATTGGCCGCGCAATGGGAAGAACGGCGCCTGTTGTTGCCGGATTCCGATCATCACGGCCTGCTGTCGCTGTCGGAACGCCGCGTCCTCAGCGAGGAAGACCTGATCGTCCTGTTGAGCGCGGCCATTTCGCAGTTTCGCTCGGTCGACGAGATCCTCGATCAGGCGGCGGCCGTCGCGGAGCGCGAGCAGATTCTGGTCTTCGATCGACAGGCTGCCCGGATCGCGCTTGCGCTGCCGCGTGTCGAGCTGTTCCATGCCGTCGACGACCGGATCGCCGGATTCGCGCGAACCGGCAACCCGACCGTCGACGAATGGGCGGAGCAGTTCCGGCTGGAACGTCGCTTGCCCCTGCACGAAGTCGTCGTGCTGTTGTCGGTGCCCGCAGAGCAGTGGCTGGAGCCGCAGAAGCAGCAATACGTGTCGCAGATCCTCGACTTCTTCGAGAAGAAAGTCGCCACGACCGTATTGCGCGGTCCGCTGGTGCGAATGACCATCGGCAAGACCACGGGGCGGGTCGATCTCCACGAACTGAACGGCGAGCGATTCGCCAGCGCCGCGCTGCTCGACCATCTGCTCCAGCGCAATGTGCAGACGGTATCGGTGGACCCGGCCGTATTCGGTGCAAGCGGAACGCTCGAAGGCAGGTTGAACACGCTGTACCGGCAGACCTCGCTCTACAAGCGGGATACCGGCATCGACGGCCTCTATCTCGGCTTCCCGTTCCTGCTTTACAAGGATCATCGCAGCACGACGCGCCCTCGCATCGCGCCCGTCCTGCTGTGGCCGGTCAAACTGCTGATGGAGCTCGGCACGCGACGCCAGGTGGCGATGGCTTTCGATGGCGAGCGCGAGGAGGTTCGCCTGAATCCGGCTCTCGAGGGCCTGCTGGGACGCGAGGCCGTCAAGGCATGGCGTATCGCAGCCGACGAGGTGCTCGGACGTTCCGCGTTGAAAGCGGCCGACGTGGTCGATGCGTTCGGCCTGCTGGCCGACGTGGACAGCCGCAAACTCGGTGCGCTGCCGTTGCCGACCCTCGACCTGCCCGCCGGCGCGACGCGCCTCGCCTGCGCCGGCGTGCTGTTTCACGTCGACTTCGCCGGCCAGGCCATCGGCGAGGATCTGCGCCAGCTCAAGCAATTGTCGCCTTCCGGCACGGCGCTCGAATCGATGCTGCGGCTCAAGGACAAAACCGACTACGATGCGCCCGCGGCCACGTCGACCGAACTCGACCGATTCCTGACGGTGGCGAGCGATCCGTCACAGGAAGCGGCCATCCTGCAGGCGCGTCAGGGCCCCGGACTGCTGGTCGAAGGGCCGCCGGGTACCGGCAAGAGCCAGACGATCGTCAACATGGTCGCCGACGCGATCGGACAAGGCCGGAGCCTGCTGATCGTCTGCCAGAAGCATGCCGCGCTGGAAGTCGTTCGCAAGCGTCTCGTCGCGGAAGGCCTGGGCGATCGCATCGTGATGCTCAACGACGTCAACAAGGACCGCGAGCCGACGATTCGAGCCGTCCGCGAACAACTGGATGCGATCTTTCGCGGTGCCGTGTTCGACCCCGGCTTGATACGCCAGCGTGAACGCATGGCCGCGAGAATCGAGGCCCTCGAGGGCGAACTCGATCGCCAGCATGCCGCGCTGCATCGCGTCGACGCATCGACCGGCCTCAGCTATCGCGCGCTGCTCGGCGAACTGATCCGGCTCGAAGCCGGCACGCCGCCGGTCAGCGTGCCGCAGTTGCGTGGCCGGCTTGCCACGCTCGATATTTCGGCACTGACCACGCTGGAAGAACACTGCGCACCGCTCGCCCGCTACTGGCTGCCGTCGAAATTCGAGGGCAGCCCGCTGGCGCAATTGAAATCGTTCGCGACCGACGCCGCCACGCTCGACGCGTTCAATGCGACCTTCGCGGATTTCCGCGACGCGGAACGCCTGCGGGTCGAGACGCTCGCCGCACATCCCGCGCGCTTCGATGTCGACGACCCCGCCCCGTATCGGGCCTGGCTCGATGCCAACGCCGGCCGCCTCGTCGCGCTGGACGAGACGCAACGCAAACGGCTGGCTCAATGGCTGCCGTTGTTCCGGCCGGCCGGGCATGCCGATGCGGAAGGCCATCGGTATTACGCGGCGCTCGGCGCGTTGCATCGCGATCTGCTGGCCGTCGACACCAGCGGCTTCGATGCGGTGCTGTCGGCTGCCGTCGCGCAGCTACCGGATCCCGCGCTCCGCAAGCTCGAAGCCCAGGCGACGCTGGCGACGCGCGCCCCGTCGCTCTTGCGCCGCCTGAACCCGGTCACGTATCTGCGGCGCGGCCGCCTGATGAAGTTCGTCACCGGCTGCGGCGCGCCCGCGACCGACGAGACGCTCCGCAAGCTGCTGGCCGCCAGCCGGCTCGAAAAGATCTGGCGGCCGCTGCGCGACACCTTGAACACGATCAGCCGCGCATTGCATCTCGAGACGGTCGAGCCCGCCTGCGGGCCGACGCTCGCCGATGCCTGCCTGACCCGCCTGCGCCAGCTTGAGGAGATCCGCGAACTCGCGCAGCATCTGGCGATCGCGCCACGCGGCGACGAGTTCGACTCGGCCGTGATGACCGGCGATCGGGCACCGGTCGAACAGTTGCTCGACGGTTTCGAGACCGCGTTCGTGCGGCACAACGCGCGCCAGCATAGTCTGCGGGCGCTGCGGCTGCTCGAAGAGTGGCTTTCGGCAGAACTCGTCACCGCCTGCCGGCAGGCCATCGCCGACAACATCAGTTATCAGGCGCCGCTGAACCGAATCGGCGATGCGTTGCCGACGCTCGCCGCGTATCAGCAATTCCGCACGCGGGCACGGCATGTCACCGCCGACGCACTCGACGTGTTTGCGATCATGCGCGACCACGAAGACGCGCTGACACGTCTGCCGCCTGAAGGCCTCGACGACGCCGTGCGGCGCATGATCAACCGCGAGGCGCGGCTCGGATGGAAGCGGCGCATGGAACAGGACCATCCCGAGCTGCTGCTCGACCAGAGCGAAACGGCCGCCAAGATCGAAGCACTCGCGGCGGCCGACGCGGAAATGCGGCGCCTGAACCGCGAGATGCTTCGCAACGGCATCGACCACGGCCGGCTGGGGTCGGCGCGCGACTGGGAAGACGTGACGCGCTTGACCGGCCGGCGCTCCCGGCGTCTGCGCGAATTCATCGAACTCGGGACAGGGCTGGGCCTGATGGCGCTGCGGCCGGTCTGGCTGATGAACCCCGACGTCGCGAGCCGCGTGCTGCCGCTGAAATCGGGACTGTTCGATTCCGTCGTCTACGACGAAGCCTCGCAGATGCCGGTGGAATACGCGATTCCGACGCTGTTCCGCGGCAACCTGTCGATCGTCAGCGGCGACGAGAAGCAAATGCCGCCGACCGCGTTCTTTTCGAGCCGGGCGGAAAGCGACGAGACCGACATCTTCGACGGCGAGCAACCCGACGAGGCCGCGACGGAAGACGAACGCGAGCGCTTCGAGGACACCTGGAACCGACGCGAAATCAAGGATTGCCCCGACGTGCTGCAACTGGCACGGAGCGCACTGCCCGTGTCGACGCTGCAGATCCACTATCGTTCGGCGTATCGCGAGCTGATCGGCTATTCCAACGCCGCGTTCTACGAGAACAACCTCAGCGTGCCGGTTCGCCATCCGGATGCCACGGTGCGCGAGGTCAAGCCGCTCGAACTCATCCAGGTGAATGGCCTTTACGAGCAGCAGACCAATAGCGACGAAGCGGATCGCGTGGTCGCGTATCTGGCGCAACTGTGGCAACAGGCTTACGCGCAGCGCCCGTCCGTCGGCGTGGTCACGTTCAACCGCAAGCAAGCCGACCTCATCCTGGAGCGCCTGGAGCAGCGCGCCGAAGAGGATGAAGCATTCCGCGACGCGTATCGCGAGGAACTCGAACGCACCGATCGTGGCGAGGACATGGCCGTATTCGTGAAGAACGTCGAGAACGTCCAGGGGGACGAACGCGACATCATCGTCTTCTCCACGACCTTCGGGCGCAACGGCCAGGGCACCTTCCGGCGCATGTTCGGCGTACTGGGCCAGCGCGGCGGCGAACGGCGTCTCAACGTGGCCGTGACGCGTGCCCGCCACAAGGTCGTGCTCATCACGTCGATGCCGATCCGCGAGATCTCCGACATGCTCACGACGCAGCGCAAGCCGGCGATTCCGCGCGATTATCTTCAGGGTTATATGGAGTACGCACGCGCGATGTCGAACGGTGAACTGCCCGCCGGCCGCGCGTTGCTTGGCCGCATGAGCAGCGAACGGGCGCATGCGAAGTTGCGGCAGACGGGCGGCGTCGACGGCTTCGCGGAAGATGTGCTGGCTTATCTGCAGGAGCTCGGCCTGTCACCGGTGCCCGCACAGGAAGGCGATGCGTTCGGGCTTGATTTTGCGATCGCCGATCCGGCAACCGGCCTTTACGCGATCGGCATCGAGTGCGATGCGCCGCGTCATCCCCTGCTCGAGCATGCGCGTGCCCGGGAAATCTGGCGGCCGTCCGTGCTGGGGCGCGCCATTCCGACGCTGCATCGCGTGTCGTCACAGGCCTGGTACCACGAACCGGAGACAGAGAAGGCGCGCCTGAAAGCAGCCGTCGCGCAGGCGCTGAACCAGGAGGTGATGGCATGAGCGGCCCGAAAGTCGTCCGGATCGTGACGCGCGAGGAAATCGTCGCGATCTGCGAAGGACATCTGCAGCGCCTCGACCAGGCCATCGCCACCTGGATTGCCGAAGGCCGACGTACCGGCGCGCTGTCGGACGAAGAGATCGCGGCGACCCGGGCTCGACGTGAAGCGCTGGCCGCATTGATCGCCGCCGACGCGTTCCTGGAGTTGCAGAAGAAAGTGCCCGACGAGATGGCTTTCCTGAAGGCGGATCTCGCCCGGCGTCAACAGGTGGCAGTCGAGCAGGCCGAGCAGGCCGCGAAACGCCGGCGGCAAGGACGGCACAGCGCGACGACCTTGCTCGGTGCGCTGGAAGCGAAAGGGATCGAGATTCCGGCCGAGCTTCATGGCCAGCTTGATCGCCTGCGCGCGGGCGACCTGCTCGAGCACGCCGACGCGCTGCTCGCGCAAGGGTTCGCCCTTCTGACGCCGGCTGCGGGACGCACACTCAACGATGCGCAACGGGCGCTGGCGAATCGCCTGATGCCCGCCGAAGCGTCGGCGAACTTCGAGACCTGGAAGGCCGCGCAACGGGCGGCGTCTCGTGATCCGTCCATCGACCGTCTCGATCGACAAATCGGCGAGGCACGGGTATTTCTGGATCCGCCAGCCGTTGCCGCGTTCTCGTCGAGACTGGATGCGCTCGAAGACGAGGTGAACGACGCGCGCAAGAGCCTGTTGCTCGACAGCCTGATCCTCGACCTGTCGAGTGCAATCGAGGCCGCCCGCGCACGTCGCGCGACGATCGCGGCACTGGAAGAACTGACGGCGGAGATTCAGGCTTGCCACACGGCAGACGCGGCGATTTTTGTCGAACGCGCTCGACAGTGCGATCTCGCCACCGCGCCGGACGTCGTGGCCGAGTTGATCCGAACCGGGCAGGACCTGATCGCGCAGGTCCGGCAGCAACAGGCCGCGCAGGCGCGGCGCAATGCGATCCTGAGCGGCCTCGCGCGACTCGGCTACGAAGTGCATGAAGGCATGGCGACCGCATGGGCGAAGGACGGCCGGGTCGTCGTCAAGAAACCTTCGCTGCCGGATTATGGCGTCGAAGTCGGCGGTCAGGCTCAGGCCGGCCGCCTGCAGGTTCGGGCCGTCTCCCTCGTCGCGAATCGCGACTTTGCCCGCGACAAGGATGTCGAAACGCTCTGGTGCGGCGAGTTCGGCCGGTTGCAGGCGTTGCTGGCCCAACATGGCGACGACTTGCTGATCGAGCGTGCGATGGGGGTGGGCGAGGTACCGCTCAAGGTGGTTGCCGAACTGGACCAACCGTCCGGCACGGAAACGGCGATGCGCACACTGAAGTAAATCGTGCCGGAGAGCGTCTTCCGGGCGCCTCCTACCGCGCCGCCTGCTGCCGCTGCACCTCCTGCGCTTTCATCTGCATATAGGCGCCGCGCTCGACCTCGTGCAGTTGCTGCGGATACTGCTCGGTCGCGTCGAACCAGCGCGTGAGGCGCTGGTCGAGGGGCTTGTCGAGCGTCGCGAGATATGTGTCGATCGCGAGGTAGTAGCGCATCGTGTTGCGCTCCAGCAGCCCGCGCACGCCGCCGATGTACTGCGGCTGCGCGGCCGATCCGCCGCTGACGGTCGTGAAGCCGACCTTGTCGCTGCCGACGGTCGCGAGGTAGGTCTTCATCGCCATGCGGCCGACCGTGCCGAAGCCATACGAATACGTGAGATGCAGGAACGTGCGCGAAGCGCCGACCGGCACGGCCTCCAGCGCGATCCGGTAATCCTTCGTGCCCATCGGGCCGCTGTCGGCGGTCAGGTCGACCTGGAAATAGTCGGGCGTCGCGGCCGCCACGCGATAGCGGAACTGCACGCGGTAGGTGTCCGGCAGCTTCTGCTGGATCTTGCGGCCGAGGTTCACGTCGAGCACCGGGCCGTCGCTGCCGCTCGATGCGTGGCAATACTTCGTGTTCAGGTGCAGGATCAGCACCGCGCACCAGTTCGCGGGGCCCTGCGCGGGATCGTCGAGCTGGCTGCTCACCACCGCGTACGGATAGTCGACCACCGCGTAGATGTCGCCCTTCAGCGACGACGACGCTTCCGCCGATTCGAGCACCAGCGGCCGGTGAAACGCGTTGTCCTTCAGTTGCGGGCCGAGGCTGCGGTAACGTTCGAGCAGTGTCGCCGCGTCGTCCGCGCCGAACGACAGCGCGCTCCAGCCCATGCACAGGACCGCGACGAGCGCGTGCCGGGCGCGGCGAGCAAGCCACGTGCCGCGCGGATGTCCGGATGTCTTCATTCTTGTGCTCCCACCGGATGCGCGATGGTCGCGCACATGTGTCACAGAATACGCCTCACCGCAACGCAACATGGCACGCGAACGAACCCTTATCGACGCCGCTTCACCGGCACCGGCAACTGCGCGGCGGTGATCCGGATCAGCGCCGACAGCCATTCGCGATCGTCCCAGCGCTCGCCGGCGATGACGAGGTGCGGCTTCGCGGCCGGATACGGCGAACCTTCTTCGCACGTGCCGAGAAACGCACGGCCTTCGGCCGTCGGCTTGACGAACAGCCGATCGTCGCAGACGAGCGCGACCATCTTGCCGTCGCAATAGATACCGTACTCGCCGAACATCTTGCGCGCCGATACCGTACCGGCCGCCGCCATCTGCTCGACGATGAAATCGACTGTGCCTTGGCTCGATGCCATCGCTATTCCTTTGAAAAAGTTTATGACCGCAGTGGGTGGCCGACCGTTCCGCCTGATTGGAAGCGAGGTGGCCGCGCGTCATCCATTCGTCTGCGGAACGCGCATTCAGGCACGGGCTGCGAACTTTCCGGCTCACGAGGCGCGGCCAGCTTCTGCCCGATCGGCACGATGCCGTTACTTGTCGGCCGCGAACGCACTCGACATCTGCCGCGCCCGCTTCACGTCGTCGCCATGCAGGTAAATCGACGTCGTCGAGATCGACGCATGGCGCAGGTTGTCGCGCACCGTCGTCAACTCCGCGCCGCGCGCCAGCGCATGCGTCGCATGCGTATGACGCATCCAGTGCGGGCTTGCCTGCCGCAGCTTCTGCGCGAGCGCGGGGTTGTCGGCATCGACCTGATCGGCCGTCTGCGCGAAGAAGCGCTGCATCACCTTCCACAGCCGCACGCTCGTGATCGCGGCCGCGCCGTCTTCCGCGAGGCTCGGGATCAGCGGCGTATCGGGCCGCCAGCGCGACGGCGTGACCGGCAGCCGGCGTGCGACCAGGAAACGGTCGAGCCCCGTGCGCGCAAGCGGCGGCAGCGCGACGCGCGCGGCCTTGCTGCCCTTGCCGATCACCTTGAGCCACGCGTCGCCGTGCGCATCGGTCTCGATGTCGCCGAGCGTTGCGCCGACCAGCTCGCTCGCGCGCAGCCCGGTCGCATAGCCGAAATCGAGAATGAAGCGCAGCCGTTGCGCGGCGGCCGGCGTCCAGCCCGACCGCGGCGCGGCCGGCGTGCCCTTGCGGAACTCGAGCCCGTCGGCGATCGTGCGCACGAGCAGCCACTCGCCTTCCGTGAACGCATGCGACGTGTCGAGTGCGTTCGGGCCGCGCGTGTCACGCACCTTGACGCCCGCGAACGGATTCGCGAGCAGGTAGCGCTGTTCGATCAGCCAGCGGAACAGCGCACCGAGCACCGACAGCGTGTATGCGGCGGAGCGCGCGGACAGCGCCCCCGAGAACGGCCGCCAGTCCGGCGCACCGCGCGGCCGCACGGGCCCGACCCAGCGTTCGTGCGGTGTCGGGCGCCGCACGAACGCGCGATACGCGACCGCATCCTCGGTCGTCAGCGACGACAGCGCGCGACCGCGCTCGACGATCGCCCACAGGATCAGCCGCTCGGCCTCCTTCCGGTACGCCCGCCGCGTCGCGGCCGATTCGTGCAGCGACAGCCACGCGTGCACGGCCGCGTAGTCGTTGTCCGCGTCGAGCGTGCTGGTCGCGCGCGGCGCGCGGAACGTGCCGGCCGAGCCGTCGACCTCGTGCGGCAGCTTCAACTGCTCCCACGGCACGATGGCGCTGCGCGGCGTCGCCGCGATCAGCGCGCGCGCCCGTTCGGTCAGATCCGGATGCGCGGCGAAAAATGCCTCGATGTGCCGCGCACCGGCCACGCCGAGGCCCGCGATCGCACGCCACCACTGGCGCCGGCGCGGAATCCGCACCGTGAGATCGGCCAGCGTCGCGATCCCGTGCGCACGCAGCGCGACGACCGCACGCGCGGGCAGCCACAGGCCGACGTCGTCGCTGATCTGCGGGACCGGCGCGCGCGCATGACGCAGCAGGCCGATCGCTTCGGCGGCCGCCTTCGCCTCCTGCCTACGTTCACCGTCGGGATGACCGAGCCGCTCCGCGAGATCAGGCCGGCCAACCTGCCGCGCGACGCGCACGAGGCGGCGGCGAATGCCGCCGATCACGCCGCGCGCCGACCGCCCCTCGCCGAGCCGATCGGGCAGGTAGCGCTCGACAGCCTGGCGCACGGTCATGCCCGCGTACCACGCACGCAGCGCGGCCAGTTCGTCGGCGTCGGGAAAGCCTGCGGGCGCAGGCGCGGAATCGGAGGAAGGCGGTGAGGCGAGGCGCGGTTTCATGACCGCGAGTTTGACAGAAGCGCGCGCGGCCGGATACGTCGCGCGTCGCGTGTCGGGCGAGGGACGCGTTCACTTCACGAGCGAGACGCTCGACACGGCCTGTTATGCTGCGCACTGCATTCCCGCGTCATCCGTCCGCCGCTTCCTCGCATCATGTTGCGACGGGCGAGATCCGCGTTGAATTGCGCTGGACGATCCGGCCATCCGTATCGGTATCCGCAGCGGGATATCGACGGTCACGCGGTTCGCGCAGTGCAATTCCGGCCGTCGGTCAATAACACCTTTACCAACAAGAACCGCAATTTCATGACATCCCGCCTTCTCGCCGCGCTCGTCGCCGCGGCCTTGAGCTGCACCGCCCTGCCCGCCGCCTACGCGCGCACCTACGTCGCGCCGACCGCGTCGCTCGGAAAAGGGCCTTACGTTCACCAGTTCGTGCTGCGCGACCCCGTCACGCACCAGCCGCTGCCGAATGCGCGCTACCGGCTGTACCTGCCCGGTCAGGTCATCGCGGGGCTGCCCGTCAAGCCGGAGCAGCATGACAGCGTGATCTTCGGCACGACCGACGCGGCCGGGCGCACCGTCCGGGTCCGGCTGCCGAAGCTGCATCCGGAGAAGCAATGGGTGTTCAACCCGATCGTCGGCGACGGCGATCTCGGCGAATCGTTCCGGCTGGTCGAGCCGGGCGGCTCGGCACCGATCGGCCATTTCCCGTACGTGCTGGACGTGGAGAACGAATATCTGGCGTGCGGCTATTCGGATGCGAACGGCTACACCTACTACGCGCAATCGCGCACGCCGCGCAACGTCAATCTTTACGCCGGCACGCTGGCCGGGGCGGCCGACACCGACTGGTGCGCGGGCCCGGGCCTGACCATCGCGAACAGCGCGGACGCCCCGGGCGCGCCTGACCTCTACACGCAATACCTCGGCAGCCTGGTCGCCAACGGCGACCGGATCAGCAGCGAATTGCGGCAGCAGATCGTGGCCAAGCTGCTGTCGCTCGCGATCGCCGAACGCGACGAGGGGCGCGTGGCCGCCGCGCTCGATCTCGACAGGATTCCGGACGATCGCCGGAACGACATCGGCTACCGGCTTGCCGACGCCGGCGTCGCAGTCGAGCGCGGGCTCGCGATGATCGACGCGCATCTCGCGGAATCGCCGGACGATGCGTATGCGCTCGACAGCAAGGGCTGGGCGCTGTATCGCCTCGGCCGCAACGACGAGGCGCTCACGTGGTTCGACCGCTCGATCGCGATCTTCGCGAAGGACGGCGACACGAACAAGGACGCAGGCGAAGCCCATGCGACCGGACTGACGCACAAGGGCGAAGTGCTGTGGAAACTGGGCCGCCAGGATGAAGCGCGCGAGGTGTTCGCGCAGGCGCGGAAGATTCAGCCGAAGAACGACGAGCTGGTGGAAACGTTGAAGCGGCTGGCGATACAGATCGGGCAGGACGGCACGAAGGCGCCGGGTACCGCCAGCAATTAAGTGAAAAAGCCGCGCGGCAGCGGCTGTCGCCGGTCTTGCGGAAAGCGGAGGCCGGCTGTCTCGCACCCGGTCGGACGCAAGCAGCCGCGCGGCCCTGCCCGCCTCACTCTTCGCCCTTCACGCCCGGGTTGAGCATCACGACGAAGCCGGCCACGCCGACGACCAGCGCAATGGCGCCGCCGCGCAGCGCCATCGCGTTGTCGAACAACAGCCCCGACACGACGGCCATCATCCCCGCGAGCGACACGAACACGGCGATCGCCGCGACGACGATGCGGGACTGGCGGCGGATCATCGCGCGCGCCGCGTCAAGCAGCCGCGGCGGTAGCCGCTACGTCGTCATCGTCGCCGCGAATCAGCAGCACCGGGCACTTCGAGCCGCGCACGAAGCGCTCCGCGACGCTGCCGAGCAGCACGCGCCGGATCCCGCGCCGCCCGTGCGTGCCGACCACCGCAAGATCGATCCCGCCTTCCTTCACGTAGCGCTGCAGGCGCTCCGCGATGTCCTCGCCGATGCTTTCGGTCTCGACGAGTTCGGCCTCGCCCTTCGCGCCCGCCAGCGCGATGATCTGCTCCGCTTCGCGCAGCACCTTGCGCCCGTCGTCGCGGATTTCCTCGACCAGTGCGTGCGGATCGAAACGGCCCGCGTAAGTGAACAGCACCGACTTGTCCACCACATACACGACGCTGACGTGTGCGTCGCTTGCCAGCGCGACCTTCACTGCCTCGGCAAGCGCCTGCTTCGACGAAGCGCTGCCGTCGACGGCCACCATGATCTTCTCGTACATGCGAACCTCGCTGGGGTGAGTTGCCACGCGTCTGTTCGCGCGGCCTTGTCGCCATCATCGGCGGATGGCGGGTTCGAATGTTGATGGCGATCAAGGTCGACCCGACACCGTCCGTGCGGCAAAGCGCCGCGACATGACGCCGATCCCGCTCGCTTGCGGCAAGGTCGCAAACCTGGCTGACACGGAAGCCGAAGCCGCGCAATCGAGCGGTCATCGTGCCGAAAGCGCTATCATCGAATGTGCGACTTTCGTCCGGCCCTTATTTGCCGGCCCACTTTCAACTCGCTCAACCGACATGACAACGACTACCGAACGCGTGGACGGCGCCGCCCAGCATCTCGTCGCCGCCCGCCATGCCGGCTCGCCCGGCCCGCTGCTGCCCGATGCGCTGCGCCCCGAGAACGTCGAGACCGCCCTCGCGATCCAGCAGCGCGTGGCCGACCTGCTCGGCGAACCCGTCGGCGGCTGGAAATGCGCGCTGCCGCCGCCCGACCGCGTGATCCTCGCGCCGATCTTCGCGTCGACGATCCGCGAGGCCGACGCGCCGTACCGCGTCGTCGGCGGCCCGATCGTGCGGATCGAACCGGAAATCGCGTTCGTGCTCGATCGCGACCTGCCTGCACGCGAACAGCCGTACGACGAACAGGACGTGCGCGACGCGATCCGCGAAGTGCGCATCGTGCTCGAAGTGCTCGGCTGCCGCTATGCGGAGCCCACGCGCGCGTCGAAGTTCGAGCTGCTGGCCGACGGGCAATTCAACCAGGGGCTGTGCGTCGGCCCGGTCGTGCCCGACGGGTTGAACGTGCCGCTCGACACGCTGGCGCTGTCGTTCGAAGGCGCACTGAACCGCTCGATCGACGGCCGCCATCCGGACGGCGATCCGCTGAAGCCGCTGGTGTGGCTGGTCAATTTCCTCGCGTCACGCGGCGACGCCGTGCGCGCCGGGCAGATCGTGACGACCGGTTCGTACGCTGGCGCGATCGACGTGCCGCTCGGCGATGCGCTGACGGTCCGCTTCGGCGAACTCGGCAGCCTGTCGGTGACGTTGACGGCGTGATACGCGCGGCCACGCGGGCACGGCTGACCGGGACGATCGGTGGTCGCCGTCCGCCGCTCGCTTCGTGGCCGGTCACAGCCTGCCGACATCTTCAGTGCGGCGTGCAACAGTGTTTTCGTGACGCCCCCGTCAAACCCATACGGGTCGTCGCCCCAGCGCTGCAGCACCGGGCAATCCAGTTCGGGCAGCACGATCAGGCCTGCCTCGGCGGCCTCGGGCACGCGCGTCATCAGCCCTTCCCGGTCCAGCGTTTGACAGCGTGGGCGCTTTGCTGACTCGATCGAGCTGGTCTGGCGGGCCCACGCGGGCCGGCCGCGGGCCGGCCGCGGGATCAACCGCCGGCGCGTCTCGGGGCCGCTGCGGACTTGGACCATGCTTGCGTCAGCGCGGCGACAACGTGCTCGCTGCGCAATGCGCCATCGACTTCAACAGCCATTGGTTGCGTCAGCTCGAACCAGCGCCAGCTTGACCGAGAAGCGGACGATCACGGTCGCCACCGGTGTGACGTTGTCCCACCGTGGTCTTACCTGATGCCCGCGCGCCTCCTCTCACAGCGTCACCGACTGACACCGCGAGGCAGTCCAAAGCGCTCTTCAAGCACTTGCGCAACCTCCTCTTCCGCCAGTTGCCGTTTCTCGGTGTGCCCGTCCGTCACCGTCTTGAGCACGTCACCCAGCAGGATCAGTCGCCCGTCCGGCCGGTGCAGCACCACCAGCAGTTTCTGCACAAAGATGGCCTCGGGGTGGGTGGAATTGAGATAGTTGGCCGGGACGAAATCAACCCACTCCTGGGGCGACAGGTCGAAACCGTACTGGTTCGCCCACTCGCCTTCCACCTTCGCCTGTAGCAGGTAGTCACCGCGTCCATCGCGGCTGAGCCGGAAGGTGTCGCAGTCCTGCACGACGTCGATGTCGAGCCGGTCCAGGTCCATCGGCGCGCGGATGCCGTAGCTGCCGAAGCCCAGGTCGCACAGCCAGCGCCGCCCGCCAACCTCGGCGATCAGCGCCATGTGAGTGCGTGGCCGGCGCGCCGGGTAGAACATCGGCCTGGCGGCGACAAGACGGTAAGGGATGCCCAGAGCCGCCAGTGCCATGGCGAACAACCCGTTGACCTCGTAGCAGTAGCCGCCACGGCCTTGCCGCAGCAGTTTGTCGGCGATGTCCTCGGGTACCAGCGACACGACCTTGCCGGCCTGCACATCGAGGTTCTCGAACGGCACCGAGAACAGTTGGCGGCGCATGAGCGCATGCAGCGTGACGGTATCGGCGACGGCATCGCCGGTGTAGCCGATGCGGCGGAGATAGCTGGGAACGTCGAAGTTGCTGGCATGCATATGACTGGCTCCTGGTGTGGGTGAGATGTGCTCCACGATAGGCTGAACACGGGATCATCTGTATAGTCAGATTTATCCAAAACCAGATTGCACAGATGGCGATGCCCGCCCCCTCCTCATCCGCAGCCGCGCCCCACTACCGCCGTATCGCCGAGATGCTGCGCCAGACCCTGGCCTCCGGCGCGCTGCGCCCCGGCGAGCGGGTGATCTCTGCGCGCAAGCTGGCCGAGCGCGAACAAGTCAGCCTGCCGACGGCGCTGGAGGCACTGCGCTGCCTGGAGGCAGAGGGCCTGATCGTCGCGCGCCCTCGCTCGGGCTACTTCGTCCGGCAAGCGGCCAAGAGCCAGGCCGTGCAGCCGTCCCGTCCATCGCCGCGCCCCGTTCCGGTGACGATGTCGGCACTGGCGCGCTCGCTGTTCAGCAGCGCCGATGCCCGCCTGGTGCCGCTCGGGGCCGCGCTGCCCGATCCAGCCTGGCTGCCCACGGCGGCCCTGCAACGTTCGCTGCAGGCGGCCGGGCGCCGGCTGGACGCGTATGGGCAGAGCTACAGCTTGCCGCCAGGCCGGGCCGACTTGCGTGGCCAGATCGCGGCACGGGCGGCGCAGTGGGGCGCGCGCTTCGGCCCGGACGAACTCGTCGTCACCGCGGGGGCGACGCAGGCGCTGCGCCTGGCCCTGCGTGCGGTGTGCCGGCCGGGCGACGTGGTGGCGATCGAGCGCCCGGCCTACTTCGGCACGCTCCTGCTGCTGGAGGACCTGGGGTTGAAGGCGCTCGAAATCGCCACCGATCCCCGCGAGGGCCTGCTGCTGGCCCCGCTTGCCGAGGCCATCGAGCGCCACCGGCCCGCTGCCGTGCTGGCGTCGCCCACGGTGCAGAACCCGCTCGGCGCCAGCATGCTTGTCACGCGCAAGCGGGCGCTCGTGGCGCTTCTCGCGCATGCCGGCGTCCCCCTCATCGAAGACGACGTGTATGGCGACCTGGCCGGCGAGGGCCAGCGTCCGCCGGCCTGCAAGGCGTTCGACCGCAGCGGCCAGGTCCTGTACTGCGGTTCGCTGTCCAAGACGTTGGCGCCGGGCTGGCGCATCGGCTGGACAGCAGCCGGGCGCTACCACCCGCAGGTGCTGCAGGCACGCCAGGCCGAGGACTGGGCCGGCGTGCCGCTGCTCGAAGCCGCGACGGCCGACGTGCTGGCCAGCGGCGACTACGACCGGCATCTGCGTCGCTTGAGGTCCCGCATCGCGGCCGCGGTACGGGCCGTCACCGCGCGGGTCGAGGTGAGCTTCCCCGAGGGCACGCGCGTCTCGGCCCCGCGCGCCGGCTTCCTGTTGTGGGTGGAGCTGCCACGACAGGTCGATGCGCTGGCGGTGCATCGCAGCGCACTTGCGCTGGGCATCGGCGTCAGCCCCGGCCCGCTGTTCTCCCCGCGGGCGGATCTGCCGAACCACCTGCGGTTGAACTGCGCGAACGAGCCCACGCCGCGCCTGCTGGGCGCGGTGGAGCAGATCGGCGAACTGTGCTGCCGGCTGGCAGCACAGAGTCCGGCGCGGTAGTCACTATGGTCCGAACCCGACCATTCCATCCTTGCTCGCGTGCCAGATCCTCGGCCGCCGTGGAATCACCCGCCAGGAATGGTGTGCTGCTGTATCTGTATTGCTGGCAACACCGAGATGCAGCGGCGCGAGCGAACAGCTGTGCAACTACGGGTGCGGCTCGTTCGCTTGCGGGATCGCAAAGAGGCGCTCGATCGTCTCGTCCAAACCAGCGAGTCTCTCGAACTCGCCTTTCGCGAGAACGCGTTGATTCGCTCTTTCCGCCTTGATGCCCTGTGCATTCGCACGCACATGACGTGCGGTAGCGTGACCGGAGAGGTCCGGTAGCGGTCGCCCCGGTGCCGCGCCGAACCAACGGTACTCCGTGATTTCGAGGTCATCCGTGACGCCGAGCCAAACCACGCACCCGCTCGGTACACGCGCCAACTGTTGGTTGATGGCAATCTGTGCACGGGCACCATCACCCAGTGACACCTTGAGCTGGACGTGTCGCATCACATTACCGCAGCACATGACAAGGTCATACCCGCTCGCGTCGAATTCCGCACGCAGGATCTCGACGTTCAGGATGCCGAGTTGCCATAGGCGGCGCATGACCTCGCCCACGAAGACGTGTTCGACAATCCGCTCGCGTAGCACCGAATGTGTGGCGTGCCTCGTCCTGACGTCGACAATTCCGGTCTCTTCAGCCTGCATGCTTGACCTCATTCGATTGTGGGCTGTTCGGTCGGCGGTGCTGCATGGCGTTCGCTCAGCATCTTGTAATACCACGCACCAAAGGCGTCTGACCGCGGGATCTCCAGCTCCAGTTGGTGAGCATTCTCGCAAGCCCGTTCCAGCATCCACCGAGCCGCCTCTTCGAGGTCGGCGGTGATATCGGATTGCTCGTGATCCCCGAAGTGCTTGAGCGCGTTACGGACGCGATTCGCTTCGGCGATCGCGTCTTTCCGATCCCGTGCCGCATACCGAATGACTCGTCGGTCGAGGGCGACCTGTCGGCCACGCCGGTTCACCTCTTTGCCCAAGACCTCTTCAGCCGCGCCGGCAAGGGTGATCGCCGCCGCAAATTCTCGGTACTCGAGAAACAGCCTAAGCGCCGCATCAAGTTGCGCGAGCGCCAGATCAATCCGACGGTAAGTTTGGGCAGCCACGAATCACACTCGGTCTTGGTCATTGCTTTTCCGGCCGACGCGCACGACGGCGATATCGCCCGCGTCCGCCGCGGAAAATCTCTGTTGTTGTAGTCGGCTTGCTGCCGGCCAAGCCTCCAGGCACGGAGTACGTTCCCCACCGCTGGACACCCACGCATCAACGAACTGATGTAATCGCCGATAACGACTTCAAGCTAAAGCGCACTGACCGCGAACCACCGGGAAACCCAGTATCATCATACGTACGAAAGTCAGGCCCTACCCGAAGATCGCGCGTCACGCTCCCTCATTGAATGCGACATGAAAACAAGATCCGTCCTCACGATGCTGGTTCGAACTGCGCTCCTGCCAACAGCCCTCTTGATCACCGGCGCAGTTCACGCCGCCTCCTTCAATTGCCATGTCGCCAATCTCCCGGCGGAGCAAACGATATGTGCCGTCCCCGAGTTGTCGAAGCTGGACGATCAACTCGCGATCGCCTGGTCGCTCGCGCCCGGTCGCGCGGAAACGGGGGGTGGCAATTCCGGCCTCAACGCGTTGAAGGCGTATCAACGTGGCTGGCAACAGCAACGGGATGCCTGCGGGAAAGACGTCAACTGCCTGCGAACCAGTTACTGACCAGTTCATCAAATAGTGCGTAATATTCAAGCGGCGTAACGGACATGTTTCTCGTTGAACAGGTTACGAATCACGTGAGGTTCCTTCTGGCGACGATGCAAATGGCTCCGGACATGCCGGA
>NZ_NKFM01000020.1:0-143174 GCF_002223085.1 Burkholderia sp. HI2714
TACAGCCCGGAGCTCAATCGCATCGAGAAACTGTGGCACAAGATGAAATATGAGTGGCTGGCCTTCAAGGCGCGTGACATCCAAACCCTTGAAGAAGACGTCGATACGGTCCTTCAAGGATTCGGATCAAATTATAGATTTACTTTCTGTTGAGAGCTTAGTGCTTCGGTGGGGCCTTCAGCGCAGACAGCACGAGGTCGACGTGTTCAGGGCGATACGCGGAGGGGTCGATCACGGCGTCGAATTGCCGGCCCGCCAAGGCGGAGAGATCCGAGTCCCTATCGCCAACGAGACGCTCGATCTCGGGAAATAATGACGGGTTTTGTTGCCCCCGGTTGAATATCGTTACATCGTGCCCGCGCTGCAGGGCCGCTTCGACAATATGCCGACCGAGAAACAGTGTCCCGCCCATTACGAGTATGCGCATAAAGGTTACACGTTCGTCCCGAGAATTCGACGATATTAATCTGCTGCCATTTCGGGTGCAATCGCCCCGCGAAGCTTGCACTATCTGGGCGCTCGCTTCTCAGCGATTTAAAAATTTCAAAACGAATGGCGGTAATCGGGCGTTTCGCGTGACGACTTTGGCGTCGACTACGATCGGCCACGACGGGTCGTTCGACATACCGGCGCGGATCGTTGACAATCGTACGTCGACGATAGGGGTCGAGCGAAACCGAACCCACACTTATGAACGAAAATACCTTGCAAGCCGGGGTTCGCGTGAGCCCGCGATCGAGCGACCGAATTCGCGATGTAATCGTACTGGTACTCGGATTACTCATGTTCGGCATCGCTGGTTCGGCACGGGCATACACGAACACTATCTGTCGGGAATACTGGTATCCGCTGGCGCGTGCCGGTAAAAGCACAGGCGCGCTGTCCGCCGAGCGCGAGGGGCCGTGCCAGCATCCGCCAGTCAAGATGCTGAGCGACCAGTATGGCGTGATCAATGACCGGGGGTATTTCATCTCGGAATTGCACGAATTACATGATGCGTGTTCGCACGTCGGGCCGGTACCCGATCTAGCCTGTCTTTTACCGTCGCATATGCGTCGCCATGAAGACGACGAGGCACGACATTATTATCTGCTCACGCAACGCGGTTCGGCGCTGCGCGTTCTGGATCGACTCCACGCTACCGACGGCCAGCAGGTATTCGACGGCGCCGACGTGATTCCGGGCGCAGATCCCGCGACCTTCAAGACCTTTGTGCCCAAGGGCGCAAAAGCCGATGACGGGTGGGCGTACGACCGCAACCACGTGTATCTGGAAGAGCGAACGGACCCGAAGATGGTGCCGGGTCCGGTCGAAGTGATCGGTAATACCTTCGCAGTCAATGCCGGACGCGTATTTTCAGTCGACGCGCTCGAGGGGCCCGTTTATCGGCCGGAAATCAAGGCGCAGCTGAAGCTGCTGAGCCCGCCGGCCTCACTTCAACCCGCCATCATCAGCGACGGCGAGCGCATCTACCTGGGCCGGAAGCCGCTTGACGGCGTGCGGGCGGCCACGTTCCAGATGCTGGTTCCGGTGTGCCCGGTGCCCGGCGCACCCGATTTGAAATGCGTCCGCAGTGCCCAGCCGGACGGGTTCCGGGTAGCCCGAAGTGGACTGGATGTGCTGTATTTCCACGAGTTCGACGATATCAAGCGCATCGCCAATGTGCCCGACTTCGTTTATTTTCTGATATCGGGTTCGTCGTATCTCGGTATCGGTGGAAAGCAGATCTTCGATCTTGACCCGTTGCATCAAAGCTACGGCGCAAGCGTCATGAAAAGTAGCGTGCAAACCGCAGGTCATTTGAGTGGCCCGGTAGCAGGCTACCTGGCCGACGACCTCGGATTCATCAACCTGCGGAGTGCATTGTCGAGGGACGATGGGCCATTGTGTGGCGGGCTCGCGAAGCTCGCCGCGCCGACACCGGCGCACCGGTTTGGTCCGCTCCGGCCCATCGCGCCACAGAAATTGCCGGCTGGCTATTCGATCGGCTATGAAAACACTCACTACCGATATCTTTTCAAGACTGCTGACGATACGACACTCGAGGATACCGTGGTTGATCTCGGCAACGGCAAGCGGATGCGGGCGACGTGGTGCGGGGACGATATCCAGCTGCAGGGGTCAACCACCACGAGCAGCAATTAGGCAGGAAAGGGCCGGCTCGCCGGTCTTGCCGAATGCGCAGCGTCAGCCAGTCGCAGTCAGTCGGCGCCGGCCGCGAGATCGTCGAGCGTCGACACGAGCGCATGTGTTTATCGCGGCTGTTTTGCGTTTCGTCCATTGGGAGGACTAGTGCGAGTTGAAGTTCAAATCGTCAATGCGTTGACAGACGGAAACGCCGGGGGCAATCCTGCCGGCGTGGTGATTGATGCCGATGCGCTGACGGCAAATCAGAAGTTGCATGTTGCTCAACAGGCCGCATTGTCGGAAACCGCATTCGTGTCGCAATCGAATATTGCGACGGTCAAGCTGGAATTTTTCACGCCGACGCGGCAGATCGCTCATTGCGGCCATGCCACCATCGCCACATTTTCTCTGTTGAGAGCAATCGGCAGGGTGGATGACGGCAAATCGTCGAAAGAGACGATCGACGGATGCAGAGACATCGTGATCGACGGCGATACCGTTCTGATGGAGCAGCGTTCCCCAACTTGTCGCTCAATCGGAGCGGACTCCCCGTTCTCCGCAAGAATTGCTCAATCGCTGGGCGTATCGACTGCCCAGATCCATCGCGCCGAAAGCCCGACCGTCGTCAACACCGGCAACAGCTTTCTGATGATTGCGTTGCCCGACGAGCCTTCCGTGGCAGCGATTCGTCCGGACCCGCGAGCGATTGAATCGATCAGCGACGATCTGGATTTGATTGGTTACTACGTCTTCTCGACGACGACGAAAATACCCGGGCGCCACGCGGGTGCCCGCATGTTCGCGCCGCGCTTCGGCATTGCCGAAGAGTCGGCGACAGGAACGGCAGCCGGGCCGCTGGCGTGCTTGCTATACGAGCGGATGGGGGCAGGCGACACGGAAATCATCATTGAGCAAGGGCATTTGATGCCGCAACCTTCGCCGAGCGTCATCAAAGTCATGCTCGATGTCGAAGGCGGCAGGATCTGGCGATTGATGGCCGGAGGCACCGGGGTGGTCACGCGGTCGATCACTGTCGAGATCTGATGTGGCTTCGAACGTCCGCTTCCCGAATGTCCGAATGGCTTCAATGGGGCGGTTAATCACGTTGCCGATTTCGTCGGCTACGTCGACCGCCTTTTGAGGCCGAAGCTCATCCGGATAGTGTCCCTTTCGTGCGAACTCGCCATGAACTCACCCCCCGAGCTTTTTCATGACGTTCCGTTCTCGGTCCGCAGAATCTCGCGCAGAGGAATTCCATCAGGCATCCTCACATCCCGAGTGCCGCGGTGACCTTCTTGCCGAATCCCGCGTACCGGTTCACCGGCTCGTTCGCGAAGACGAACCGGATATAGGCGCTTCCGTGTTGCCGCCCCCAGCCCGTCATCGCCGTCGCGCATACGTCCAGTTCGAGCAGCCGTTCCGACATCTGTTCACCCGTGAGACCGAAATCCGACACGCGCAGCAGCATCGACCAGCCGCCCGCAGGCATGCCGAACGGCAGGCCGTGCAGCTCGGCGGCAATCGCGTCGCGTCGACGCTGCAGTTCCGCGACGTAATCGGGCAAGTCGATCGTCGAGCGCTCGAGCGCGATGGCAGCGGCCTCCTGTGCGATGCCGACCGGCACGACCACATTCGCGAGCGACACCGCAACCAGATCGGGGATGAGCGCATCCGGCGCCACGATCCAGCCCACCCGCCAGCCGATCATCCGCAACTCCTTCGACGCCGAGCCCACCGTGATCGTGCGCTCGGCCATGCCGGGCAGCCGAGCCGGATGAACGACCTTGCGCCCGTCGAACAACAACCGCTCCATCGCGCTGTCGACGATCAGCAACAGGTCGTGCTGCACGCACAGACCGGCGACGAAGGCCCAGTCCTCCTCGTCAAGCACCGCACCGGAAGGCATCGACGGGGACATCAACAGCATGGCGCGCGTCTTCGGGCCACACGCGGCGGACATCGCGGCGCGATCGAGTTTCCATTCCGCGCCCGGGTGAAAGCTGAACGGGATCTGCACGGGTGAGCCGCCGGCCAGCCGCACGCGGTTGAGCAGCCCCGCATAGGTCGGGTCGGTCAGAATGACCTCGTCGCCGACTTCCAGCACGGCCAGCAGGACGTTCAGGATGCCGGACAAACCGCCCGCCGATACGATGACGTTATCGGCCCGGTAGTTCACCCCCGTCTGCACGGTGACGTGCGCCGCCACGCCGGCGCGCAGCCGGTCCTGGCCGACGAACGGCAGATACGAATTCGCGGCATCCTCGCTCGCCGCCGCGCGCGTTCGCGCAAGCGCATCTGCGTGTGGCGGGATATCCGTGTCGAGATTCTCCAGCCGGAGCACGTCGCGGCCGGAGTGGTCCGCGATCGATCCCATGCGGTCGACGCCGATGCCGGCGATCTCCTGCAGTCGGGTGGGGCGGCGGTGGCGCATGTCTGTCTCCCGATCTGTTACCATAGATAATAGATAATCTATTCTTATGGTGGTTGGGATGAATGGCGATGTCAAGGACGATCGCTCGGTCGCGGCGCATATCGCGCAGTCGATTGCCGCCCGGATCGTTTCGGGTGAACTTGCGCCGGACGAACGGCTCAAGCAGGACGAGTGGGCCGACGCGTTCAGCACGAGCCATGTGCCGGTCCGCGAAGCATTTCGTCGGCTCGAGGCTCAAGGGCTGGTCATCGCGGAGCCTCGGCGTGGTGTGCGCGTGGCGCCGCTCGATGTGGAGGCGGTCGTCGAGGTTTCCCGAATGCGGGCTGCGCTCGAACCGCTCGCACTCCGGTACGCGATTCCCCGCTACACCGCAGATGACCTGGCACGCGCTGCGTCCTTTCTCGAGGCCGACGCACCATCGGGAGACATCGCCGCGCTCGAACGCATCAATCGAGGCTTTCATCAGGCGATCACCACGCCGTGTGGCATGCCGCGGGTCGTCTCCGTGATCGCGGATCTGCATCAGGCCAGCGCGCGCCATCTGTTTGCCGCGTGGAAATGGCTCGACTGGCGTGCGCGCTCCGACAACGAGCATGTCGAGATATTCGATGCGGCATGCGCCGGCCGGGTCGACGAAGCCTGCGAGCGTCTGGCCGCGCACATCGCCGATGCCGGCCAGGCACTGACTGACGCATTACGACTCAAGGCGATCCCGGCGGAGCCGGATGCCTGATACTTGGCCAATCGCGCAACGATGGAGATGCACATGGTGTTTTTTGCCCGCTCCAGGATCGGCGTCACCGCATTCGAGCGTCTGTGGCGCGACAACAAAGCTCACCGCCTGTGGGTGGATGCGGGCGTACTGACTGAAGAGGAGACGGCTGCGCTTCGCGCTACAGGAATGCTCGTCACGAATTTCACAGGTCACGCTCGCGCAGGAGACGTCCATGAAATGGCGCGAGCCGTTGCCGTCATTCAGGAGCATCATCCTGCGGAACCGATCTGGATCGAGGCTTCGTGAAACGCGCAGCCTTTCTCGCACGGGACGTTCGCCGAACGGTTTCACTCAGCCTCGGTCGGTTGCCCGGAATCGATCGTCCCGGCCAACAACGTGTACACGGCCGAGGACATCGCTCGACCGTCCAAGCACGACCTCGACGACGATCCGCGGTTCTCGACCACGACGCTGGATGTTGAATCGGGGATCGAATTTGCGGTCGTCGTTTCTCAAGCGGGAATGTCGTCGTAGCGTCGCCGGCGCGAAGCACCAGACATGATGCGGGGAGCGAATCTCCGCGCCCCCGCATCGAAACACGCTCAAACCGGATTGATCTCATCCTGGCTGCGCCGTGTAGTCAGCGGCCCGAGCACACGCAGCGTGACGGCAACGATGCCAAGCGCTACCGAAATCACGCCAAACATCGCACCCGCGCCATAGCTGCCGAGCACCGGCAACAACATGAACGGCAGCACACCGCTGACGATCCGCGACAGCGCATAGGTACTGCCGATCGCCGTCGAGCGCACCCGCGCCGGGAAAATCTCCGCCTGGTACACGTGATACGCGTTGCTGAACACGTTCGACGCGCAGGTCGTCAGGAACCCGAAGCCGACGATCAGCGCGGTATTGCCCGAATACGCGAAGCACAGCCCGAACCCGGCGATCGACAGGATCGACACGATCACGAGCGTGCGGCGCTCGATCCAGTTGAGCAGCGGAATCGACAGCAGCGAGCCGACCGGATAGCCGATGAACGACAGCGCGATGAACAGCGTGCTGTCCGTCACGTCGAAGCCGCGACTTTTCACGACCGTGCCGGCCAGCGTACCGAACCCGTAATAACCGAAGCCTTGAAACAGGTGAAAGATCGCGAGCATCACGTAGCGCGCGCCGTACGGTTCGCGCCGCAGCAGCGCGATGCGCTCGCCAAGCCCGAGCGGCCGTTGCGGTTCGGCCGGCTCCGCGAACTGCTCGGGCACGCGCACGCCGGTACCTTCCGCGAAGCGCCGCAATGCCGCATGCGCGTCGGCGGTACGACCCTGCGCGAGCAGCCAGCGCGGGCTCTCCGGCAACCGGTGCTGGACGAGCAGCACGTACACGGCGCCGAGGCTGCCGATCGCGAGGATGATGCGCCAGCCGGCCACGCCGCCCACATGCAACGGGTTCAGCCACAGTGCGAGGAACCCGACGAGCGGCACCGCGACATAGGAAGTCGTATAGGCCCACGCGGCGAGCCGCCCGCGCTTTTCCTTCGGCAGGATCTCGGACAGGAAGCTGTCGGCGACCGGATAGATCGCGCCGACGCCGATGCCGGTCAGGAACCGGCACGCGACGAGCATGTCTGCATTCACCGAAAACGCGCCGACCAGCGAGAATGCGCTGTACCACGTGAGCGTCAGCAGGAACGCCTTGCGCCGGCCGATGCGGTCGGCGAGGCTGCCGAGGCACATTGCACCGAAGAACATGCCGATGAACGCCGAGGCCAGCAGCAACTTGAAATCGGTGCTCTGCCGGCTCAGCCCGTATTCGTTCTGCAACGCGGAACCGATCGTGCTGACGAGGAAAATCTCGTACATGTCGAAGAACAGCCCGATGCCGATCACCCAGACGACGAACCGGTGCAACGCGCCGACGGGCAGGTCGTCCATGAAATCGCCGAGCGTGACGCGGCGGGCGGGGAGGGCCGACGCATCGGCGCCGACGCCGGCAGCGGCCGGCGGTCGTGCGGACGCGGGTCCGCCCGCGTTGCCGCCGAGATCGAGGGAATGGCTGTTCATCGTGTCTCCTGATTATCGATACGCCGTGGCGCGAGGCCCGGCCGTTCGCGACAGGCGCGATGCATCCGGTCGCACGACGTGGCGGCAGGCACCGCAAGGCCGGTGAAGGGGCCGGACAGGCGGGCTGTACCGATCGTCCGACACATGGTGGGCAAATCCGCGGCACGTGATAATTGCGGATGCCTCAAGCGTCCTTTCCTGCGCAGAAAGGGTGCGGAACACACGGCAGCCGGCATGCACGCGGCAGGCCCGTGCAGCCTGCCTGGCGCGCGGTCATGCACCGGAGCCGATTGCGCGCTCGCGCAACCGGCAGGCCGGGAAAACCATGAGGCCGACGGCCTGGCCGCCGGCGCGAAAACCGCCGGCGGCCAGGCGTTCGTGCTCAGTCAGCCGGCACGAACGCCGCCCCGTAAAACACGCGCACCGGGTTGCCGCGCTCCAGCGCAAAGTGCTGCATCCGCCGCTGCCGGCGCGCATCGGACGCGTGACGGTCGGCCTCCTGCTGCAGTCGAACCTGCAGCAACTGCAGCGCCAGGCGCTTGTTCGCGTGCTGGCTGCGCTCGCTTTCCACGCGCACCGACAGGCCGGTCGCGACATGGGTCGCACGAATCGCGGAGCTCGTCTTGTTCACGTGCTGGCCGCCCGGCCCGCGCGCGCGCATCGCTTCGAACCGCACGTCGCCGTCCGGCAGCGGCTGCGCGTCGGCACAGCGCGTGACGCCGATGAACCAGTTCTTGCGCGGATGGCGCAACCGGTACGGGCTCGCGCAAATCCATTGCAGCGTGCCCGTCCAGCGGTCCGCGAGCGCCTGCGCACCTTCGCCGTCGAGGTCGAGCAGCGCCGAGCGCAGCGTGCCGGAGCGTTCGCCCGGCTGCGCATCGAGCACGGTGACGACGACGCGCTGCGCATCGGCTTCCGCCTGCAGGCGCCGCAACGCATTGGCCGCGGCCAGCTGGCACTCGAGCGGGCCGTGCGCCGAAGAAATCTGCATCAGCATCGGCCAGCCTCCCCGGACGTCTTGTAGGTCAGCACCGGCGCGAGCCGCGCCAGCTTGCGCAGCAGCCCGGCAGCTTCGAGCGCGTCGACGACGCTGTCGATCGGCTTGTAGGCCTGCGGTGCTTCCTCGTACAGCAGTTCGCGGTCTTCGCAGATCACGTGGCTGCCGAGCGGCGTGCGCGTGAGCTGCGACGGCGTGAAGCGCCGTTCGAGACGCCCCTTGCAATCGCCGCGCGCCCACTTGCGGCCCGCACCGTGCGCCAGCGACGCCAGGCTGGCCGCATCGTCGGGCCGCACCGGCGCGACGAGGTAGCTGTAGTCGCCGCGCGATCCGGGAATGACGACCGGCCCCGCGTCGGCCGGCGTCGCACCTTTGCGATGCAGCCAGCCCGGCTCGCCGTCGACGCTCGCGCGGCTCACCAGGTTGTGGTTCACGTCGAGCACGCACCGGCCATCGGTGCGCCAGCGCGCCAGCATGCGCCGCGCGATCAGGTCGCGATTCGCGATCGCGTAGCGCAACGCCGCATCGTGACGCGCGAGGTACGCCGTGCATGCGGCATCCGTGTCGTCGAGGCCGTCGTAGCCGTGCTCGCGCATGTGCTGCTCGAGGATCGACTGGCCGAAGCCGCGCGATCCGCTATGCACGAGCAGCAGCAGGCGATCGGGATCGAGGCCGAGCGCCTCGACGGCATCGGTGTCGTACACCGCGTCGATCCGCTGCGCTTCCGCGAAATGATTGCCGCTGCCGATCGTGCCGAGCGATGCCGCGTACGCGTGATCCGCGAACCCGGCGGCCGCAATGAGCGGCTGCCAGCTTGCATCGGGCGTGGCGTCGATCGAGCCGAGCCGGCTCGCGAGCTTCGACGCACTGATGCGCCGCGCATCGAGCGCGGTTTGCCACAGCGCCATCCCGCAGCCGATATCGCCGCCGATCAGCGCCGGATACAGCCGGCCCGTCGAGAAGAACGCGGCGCCCACCGGGTAGCCGCGTCCGGGGTGAAGATCGGGCATGCCGGCGACGCGCCGCATGCCGGGGAGGGTGGCAGCGTGTTCGAGCTGCCGGATGGCCTCACCTTCGATCCAGGTGGTGGCGCAAGCGCACAACGTGATGCGCTCGCCCAGGTATTGCATGGAATTGCCCATGGAGGTTTCCGTTCGATGAAAAGGAAGAACGGCGGGCCATGGCGCAGGCAGCGCACACATGCGCTGCCCGACATCGGAAGTCGGGAAGAGGGCGGCACGACCGGATCGGAACGACCCGGTTCATCGCCGTGACGGCGATACGTGGTGCTGCTTGGCGTGAACGATGAAACGAACGGACGCGAAAAACCCGAACTACGACCCGCGACGGGAGGAGTGTTGGCGTGACGTCATGATTTTTTCTCCTTGCGAGTGACGGGTTGATCGGAATGGCGGCGACTCTAGCATGCACGCGACGGGCGCAGCAAGCGGGTGGCGCGGCGTTGCCCATCGAATCACCGTTCGATGTGGCGAAAAACACACAAATAGGAATCCGGATCATTCCCGTGTCGACGGCGCGCACGACGCGCCGCAGCAGGCATTCGACGCACGCCGACAACCGCATCGGCTGTACCCGACCGCGCTTGACAGCACACATGCCGTTTCGTAGCATCCGCCTGCTTCATCCCTGAACCCTCATCGAATCGGTGATCCAAGTGCCCGCAAACATTCGTCCCTTCGCCTGATACGCCGACGACTGCCGTCCCGGCCGCGTGTCGTCCTGCCCGTTCCCGTCTGCCTCGCGGCGCCGGAACCGTGATCGCAGGGCCGCGCCCGGACACGCACTGACACCGCAACGCACACCCCATCGTTCGTTCACGTCGTCGGCTTTTTCTGATGTTTCCGGAGAAAGACCATGACGCTGGATTTCCGCGCCTACGCGCAATCGCTCGACCTCGCCCGCTACCCGCGCACGCCGCACCTCGAAGGCTCGCGCCTGCAGGACGGCGACGAAGGTCACGACCACGTTCCGTATCGCACCCTCGCGGGCGCCCATCTCGTCGTCGAGGAAAAGCTCGACGGCGCGAACACGGGCATCAGCTTCAGCCCCGCGGGCGAGCTGCTGCTGCAGTCGCGCGGCCACTATCTGGCCGGCGGCGGCCGCGAGCGGCAGTTCGGGTTGGTGAAGACCTGGGCCGCCGCCCATGCGGGCTGGCTGCTCGACCGCCTCGGCGATCGCTACGTGATGTACGGCGAGACGATGAGCAAGAAGCACGCGGTGTTCTACGACGCGCTGCCGCATCACTTTTTCGAGTTCGACGTGTTCGATCGCGCAATGGGCCGTTTCCTGTCGACACCCGCGCGTCGCGCGCTGCTCGCCGACGGGCCCGTGCTGTCGGTGCCCGTGCTGTACGAAGGCATCGCGCCGGCGCGACTCGCGGACCTGAAGGCAATGCTTGGCCCGTCGCTCGCGAAGACGCCGGACTGGCGTCGCGCGTTCGAGGAAACGGTGCGGCGGCAGGGGCTCGACCTCGCGCGTGCATGGCAGCAGTGCGACAAGTCGGAGCGCTCCGAAGGGCTCTACGTGAAAGTCGAGACGGACGATACGACGACCGCGCGCCTGAAGTGGGTGCGCCACGATTTCGTGCAGGCCATTCTCGAATCGGCGCGCCATCATTCGGAGCAGCCGTTCATCCCGAATCGGCTCGCGCCGGGTGTCGACCTGTATGCGCCGCGCCCGACGGTAACGTGGGCATCGATCTCCGCCGCGCACCCAAACCCATGAATGCGGAACGGCCGTGCGCCGTTTCGAGAGGAGTCTTGATCATGAAGTACGAACAACTTCAGGCACTCGTGCCTGCGCCCGGCCGGCAGCCGGACTATCACGCGTGTCTCGCGGCATTTCCCGCGCTCGAACACGCGAAAACGACACCGCAGGAGCCCGCGCACCACGGCGAAGGCGACGTGTGGACGCATACGATGATGGTGATCGATGCGCTGCTCGCGCTGCCCGAGTACCAGGCTGCGTCGCGCGCCGACCAGGAGATCGTGTTCCTGGCCGCGCTGCTGCACGACATCGCGAAGCACGGCACGACGGTCGTCGATCCCGTTACCGGCGCGATCGGCCATCCCGGCCACTCGCGCAAGGGCGCGATCGATGCGCGGATTGCCCTGTGGGATGCCGGCGTGCCGTTCGCGGTGCGCGAGGCGATCTGCCGGATGATCGCCGTACACCAGGTACCGTTCTTCGCGATGAGCGGGTCGCGCCGTGGCACACCGGAGTTCATCGCGCGCGAGCTGTCGTGGCAGGTCAGCCTGCCGCTGCTGTGCCTGCTTGCGGAAGCCGATATCCGCGGGCGCATCTGCGACGACACGCAGCGCGTGCTCGACAACATCGAACTGTTGCGTGAACTGGCGCGGGAAGAGGGCTGCTACGGCCAGCCGCGTGCATTCGCCGACGCGCACACGGCGCTCAGCTACTTTCGCGGCGCGGACGTGCATCCCGACTATCCGCTGTTCCGTACGCCGGGCTCGCGAGTCGTCGTGATGTCGGGCCTGCCCGCGTCGGGCAAGAACACGTGGGTTGCGCGGCATCATCCGGATCTGCCGGTCGTGTCGTTCGACGATGCGCGCGATGCGTTGGGGCTGCGTCATGGCCAGAACGAGGGCGCGGTCGCGCACCATGCGATCGACGCCGCGAAGGCACTGTTGCGCACGCAACAGCCGTTCGTGTGGAATGCGACGAACCTGTCGCCGCTGATGCGCAAGAAGACGCTCGACCTGCTGTTTGCGTACAACGCCGACGTGACGCTCGTCTACCTCGAACAGCCGCGTGCGGAACTGTTGCGTCGCAACGCGCGGCGCGACACGTCGCTGACGAACCGCGCGCTCGAGGCGATGCTGCTGCGCTGGGATCTGCCGCTGCCGACCGAAGCGCATGCGGTGCGGTATGAAGTCTGATGCGACAACGTCGCAACACGAGCCGGTACGCCGCAATTCACCGCGGCGTACCGGCTCGCTTCATTTCGGCGATGCATTCCGCTGCGTCGCGCAAGCGCGCAGCTCAGTGACGCCGCGATGCCGTGGCCCTAGTGGGCCAGGATGAGGATCGTGGTAAGTGCGATCGGCGCCAGCGCGACACCCAGCAGGCCGAGCGCACCATCGGCTGCAATCGTGATCGGCGACAGCGCGATCTTCGCTCCCTTACCGAGCACCGACGGTCGCTCGATCACCTTGACGTTGTACGCGTGATTGAACGCCTGAGGGATCGACGAAGGCGTGACATCGTTCGGCTGGTAACGCTTTCCGGTGATCGTGCCGCTCTCTGTCAGTTCAAACCGCTGGTCCTTGAAACCGTCGGCAAGCGCGCGCGCGCGAAGCTCGGAGCCGGCCGGTGCGTCCTCGCGCGCGAGCCGCAACACGTAACGCCCCGAGATCTTGTCGCCGTGCGTCTCGAAATCATCGAAATCGGTATACAGCTTGGAGCGATAGGGTGCCGTGAGATTGACGGCGAGGGCCGGCGGCACATCGAAAATGTAGTGATACTGCTTGCCGATGACGACGAGGCTCTTTCCGTCCGCGCTGATCAGAAATGCCGAGAGCCTTTCACGGTATTCCGGATCCTTCATCATGCGATTGGTGATGGGGCCGATGTTGGCGTCGGAGCAGCCGGCGAGCATGCCGGACGCTGCCACGGCGGGCAGCGCGAGAAATGTTCTTCTTTTCATGTGTGCTGGTTGGATATTGTTGGTTATCAGCGGAACCGCTTGAATGTCGGACGCTGCGTTCGATGAACGCGGCACCCTGACGGCCGATCATGCGGTTGCTTCGCCTGCGCATTGTAGGGCCAAAACGGCAAGCGCAGTATCCCCCGGCAAAGCGCCTCGCCATCGAACGCCATCCGGCCGTGGCCCGCGCAGTTCAGCGGGCAGGTGGTCGGCCCGGTGATCGGCGGGCAGACCGGCGTTGCGCTCGGGCTGCATTCGGTGTTCTGCGTGACGGGCGCGCTGCTGGCGGCCTGCGCGGGGCTCGCGCATTGGGCGCGTGGTCGATAGCGGCTCTGGCCGGCTGAACGCGGGCTGGCGTAGGATGAGCGCAGTTACCGGTTTCGCGCCGGGAGACGGCGACAACGTGCACCGTCGCCACAGTTGCCAACACCGCCGCGCCGCACGGCGACCCATCGTTTTCGACATGACGCTCACGTGACTGGTCGCGTGCACCGCACGACGAACACGCACCGATCCGAACCCGACACACGCGCGTCGGCCCGCATCCGGCCGACGCATTTCGATGACGAATCTTGCAGGAGGCAAGCGACATGAATCAATCGACCGACAACCGGACGCTGTTGCGCACGCTCGGCATGCGCGCCCCGATCATCCAGGCGCCGATGGCCGGCGTCAGCACGCCGGCGCTGGCGGCCGCCGTGTCGAATGCGGGCGGGCTCGGCTCGCTCGGCGTGGGCGCGACGAACGCCGACGGCGCCCGCAAGATGATCCGCGACACGCGCGCGCTCACCGACCGGCCGTTCAACATCAACGTGTTCTGCCACCAGCCGGCGCGCGCCGACGCGGCCGTCGAACGCGCGTGGCTCGAATGGCTCGCGCCGGTGTTCCGCGAATACGGCGCGACGCCGCCCGCCTCGCTGTCGGAGATCTATACGAGCTTCGTCGCGGACGAAGCCATGCAGGCGCTGCTCGTCGAAGAAAAGCCGGCCGTCGTCAGCTTCCATTTCGGACTGCCGTCCGCGGACGTGATCGCCGCGCTGAAGCGCGCGGGCATCACGCTGTTCGCGTCCGCGACGAATCTCGACGAAGCACGCCAGATCGCCGACGCCGGCATCGACGCGATCGTCGCGCAGGGGATCGAAGCGGGCGGGCACCGCGGCGTGTTCGATTCGACCGCGCATGACGATCGCCTCGGCACGTTCGCACTCACGCGCCTGATCGTGCGCGAATGCGCGCTGCCGGTGATCGCCGCCGGCGGCATCATGGACGGCGAGGGGATCGCCGCCGCGCTCGCGCTCGGCGCGCAGGCCGCCCAGCTCGGCACCGCGTTCGTCGCGTGCCCGGAGACGTCGATCGACGACGGCTATCGCCGCGCGCTGCTGGGCGACGCGGCACGCCGCACGACCTTCACCGCCGCGATCTCGGGCCGGATCGCACGCGGCCTCGCGAATCGCCTGACCGCGCTCGGCGACGACCCGCGCGCGCCGGCCACGCCCGCATACCCGATCGCGTACGACGCCGGCAAGGCGCTGCATGCGGCTGCAAAGGCAAAGGGCGAATTCGGCTACGGCGCGCAGTGGGCCGGACAGGCGGCGCCGCTCGCGCGGTCGCTGCCGGCGGCCGAGCTGTTCGCCGCGCTCGAACGCGAAACGCGGGCGGCGATCGAGCGGATGCAGCACGTGCTGGATTGATCGCCCGATTCGCGGGCAACGGGCCGCGGCCCCATGCCGGCGATCGGTGAACGCACCCCGATCACCGCACCGATACTTCGCCGGCCACCGCAGATTTGCAAAGTTCTGTATCTGCACGAACCGCGGATACATCGCGATACAACGCAGCTTCGGGCGTCCGCTATAAAGCAGGCATGACCTCTTCGGGAGTGCACCATGTCTGCAACCTGGTTCAAAGGGTCCTGCCATTGCGGGGCCGTCAAATTCGAAGTCAGAACGGCCTTGACGCCGGCGACCCGCTGCAACTGCAGCATGTGCCGCCGGCGCGGCGCATTGATGAGCCCGATGTTCGCCGCCGGCGAACTGAAGATCGTCGAAGGCGAGGGCGCGCTGACGTGCTACCAATTCAACACGCGCACGGCCCGTCACTATTTCTGCAGCCGTTGCGGCATCTATCCGTTCCATCAGACGCGCAGGGACCCCACCTGCTGGCGCGTCAATCTCGGCTGCCTCGATGGCATCGACCCGTATGCGCTCGACGCAACGGTCGCCGACGGCGCGAGCCTCTCGGTCGTGGAGGACGCATGAAACGCTGGCTGATGATCCTGCTGTTTGCCGCGGGCGGGCTCGCGACCGAAATCGCGCATCCGGTGCAATGCACGCTGCTGTCGGTCAGCCGCACACAGACCGGCAAACGCCGCAGGGCCGACTGACGGCGCGCCGGTTCATCGAGAACGATTATCATGCTTCCGATAAGATCGCACGCGATATATAATGCGTCCATCTGCGGCCGTCCGCGTCGCTGGAGGACGTTCATGAAACCGACCGAAGCCCCATCCGACACTGCACCGAAGCTGTCCGAGTTCCTGTGCTTTGCGATCTACTCGACGAATCTCGCATTCGGCAAGGCGTACAAGCCGATCCTCGAAGCACTCGGCCTCACGTATACGCAATACATCACGATCATTGCGCTGTGGGAGCAGGACAACCAGACGGTCGGCCAGCTCGGCGAGAAGCTGTTCCTCGAATCCAATACGCTGACGCCGATCCTGAAGAAGCTCGAGACGATGGGCTACCTGGAGCGGCACCGCGATCCGTCGGACGAACGCCAGGTGCTCGTCAGCCTGACGAAAAGCGGCCGCCGCCTGCGCGAGAAGGGGCTCGACATGAACCTGGTCGAAGCCACCGGGTTGAAGCCGGACGAATTCGCGAAGATGCAGAAGGCGATCGTCACGCTGCGCGGCAACCTGATCCGGTCGACCGACGAATAAACGCCCGGCCACACTGCGGCCGGCACGTGCATCGTGCCGGTCGCGTCGTCATGCGTGCCCGTCGCCCAGCACCAGCAGGTTCATCTCACGACGGACGACGAAACCAAGTGCGAGATAGCGCTCGATCGCCACCTGGTTCGACGTGAGGACGTGCAGGAAAGGCGTATCCGCGCGCGCATCGATCTCCGCAATCAACGCCCGCATCAGGCGCGCCGCCAGCCCTTGCCGCCGGAACGCGGCGTCCACGCAGACGGCGCTGATCTCCGTATACCCGTCGACCTGCATCCGCTGGCCGGCCATCGCGGCCAGCCTGCCTTCGCTGCGAATGCCGATGTAATGGCCGAGCTCGAACGTGCGCGGGCCGAACGGGCCGGGCTGCGCGGCCGTGGTCAGCGCGAGCATGTCCGGCACATCGGCTTCGGCGAGCGTGACGTAGCCCGATTCAGGCGCCGGGTCGCGCGTCCGTTGCCAGACCATCTGCAACAGGTTCGCGCGCCGGATCACCGACAATCCCGCCGGCGGCTCGATCTCGTCCGGCGTGACCAGCGCCGCCGGCCCGTGTGCGGCGATCAGCGCGCGCAACGCGTCGAAGGATGCCGCGCTCGCGTCCTCGATCGCGGCAAACGGCGCGACGGCCGCCGGAAACCGCCATGCACGGTCGTGGCCGACCGCAAAGCGGCGCTGCCTGCCCGCCAGCGCGTTCCACACCACCTGGTCGAGCGGGTGCGCACTGCCTGGCGCGGTTCCGGTCGTTGCATCGGACATCGGCTGCTCCTCGGTTGAAGGTTTCGACGGCACAGCATAGACCGGGATCGGGCGGGCAGGGCGCGGCCTGCACAGCGCGACTTGCCGCGGCCCGCGCTACCGCTGCCAGCGCGCCGGATCCACCCATATCGGGAACGACAGCACCACCGCCAGCCCGTTCCCCCCGATTCCGGCCGTCACCTCGACCGACCCGCCGTGGGACGCGGCAATTCGCGCGACGAGCGACAGGCCGATGCCGCTGCCCGGCTGCACCGTCCCCGGTACGCGATAAAAGCGTTCGAAAATCCGCTCGCGCTCGTGCATCGGCACGCCGGGCCCATCGTCCGCGATCCGCAGCCTGACCCGCGTCCCGCCCGCATCGGCAGGGACGTCGCACGTGATCTCGACCTGCCCGCCGTCACGGCCGTAACGCAGCGCGTTGTCGATCAGGTTGCGCACCGCAATCGCGATCTCGTCCAGATCGCCCCAGACGCGCACCGGTTCGACCGCGACCCGCACCGTCTGTCGGCGTGCATGCGCGGCCGCGTCGAAGTCGCTCGCGATCAGCGCACCGAGCCGCGACAGGTCTACCGGCCCGTGCTGGTCGACGCGCGACCCGGCATCCAGTCGCGCCAGTTCGAGCAATTGCCCGGAGAGCCGCGCGCTGCGTTCGACGCCCGTTGCGAGCCGACGCAGTGCTTCGTTCTTCTCCGCCAGACTGTCCGCCTGCAGCGCGACTTCCGCCTGGGCCGACAACGCCGCCAGCGGCGTGCGCAACTCGTGCGCGGCATCGCCGATGAAGCGGCGTTCGGTGTCGACGGCCTGACTCAGCCGCGCGAGCAGGCGATTGAACGACTCGACGAGCGGGCGGAGTTCACGCGGCAGCGTCACCAGCGGCAGCGGCGAGAAATCGAACGCGGCCTTGTGCTGGATCGCTCGCTGGACCTCGCGCACCGGCCCGAACGACCAGCGGATCACCCACCAGATCACGACGCCCAGCATCCCGAGCATCACCGCCGTATTGAACAGGCCGAGTTGCAGCGCATTGCTCGCCTTCTCCTGCCAGGTCGTGGCCGGCCCGCCCGTCTGAACGTGAATCCGGCCCGCCGGATCCGACAGCGAATAGACCCGCCAGGTCTCGTCGTGCGCGGCGCCGCGACCGGTGCTCACCCCGTATCCGTCCCGCAGGTCCGCCTTGAGCGCCGGCCCCGGTGCATCCGCGCTGTGCATCACGTTGCGGCCATCGACCCAGATCTGGAATGCGACGTCGTATTTGCCATATGCGGTGTCCGGCACCACCGCCTGGGCGTTCGCTTCGGGCAGGCGATCGATCGTATCCGGCAACGACAGGAGCAGCAGTTGCGCGGCGCTCTCGAGCATGCCGTCGCGCCAGCCGCGCTGTTCGCGCCACAGGCCGATGCCGAGAAACGCTCCCCAGCTCGCCCAGAACACGACGACCGCCGCCATCACGGTCGCGAGCAGGCGCACGCGTAGCGACTTCATGCGGGGCGCTCCCCGACGCGATAGCCGAAGCCGTGCACCGTCACGATCAGCTCGTCGCCGAGCTTGCGCCGCAGTTGATGGATGTACACCGCGATCGTGTTGCTTTCGATTTCGCTGTCGTTGCCGTAGACGCGCGCTTCGAGCTGCGTGCGCGTGACGACGCGGCCTTGCCGCTCCATCAGCGCGAGCAGCGTGCGGTACTCGTGGATGCTGAGCGCAACGGGTTCGCCCGCGCGCGTGACTTCCTTGCGCGCCGGATCGACGTGGACGTCGCGGTAGACCAGCCGCTCCGATACGCGGCCCTGGCTGCGGCGCGTCAGCGCGCGCAGCCTTGCATAGAGCTCGTCGAGCTGGAACGGCTTCACGAGATAGTCGTCGGCGCCTGCGTCGAGGCCGCGGATCCGGTCGCTCAGCTGATCGCGCGCGGTCACGATCAATACCGGCGTCGGGTCGTAGTTCGCGCGCATCGCGGCAAGCAGCGTGAAACCGGACGCGCCTGGCAGTTGCAGGTCGAGCAGCACCGCGTCGTAGTCGTGGCCGACGAGCGCGAGCCGCGCGGCCGGCACGTCGGCCGACCAGTCCGCGCGCCAGCCGTTCTGCCTGAGGCCCGCGCAAACGGCATCGGCCAGCATGACATCGTCTTCCACCAGCAGGATATCCATCGGTTTCGCTCCTCGACTGTCGAGGTCGCCAGCCTGACCGACCGCGATTAAAAACTTCTTAAAGCCCGGGGGCCACGATGCGTGCCATTCGCCGCATTGCCGGTGCAATGCATCCGGCGTTTTATCGAGAGGCCCGCAATGACCGTGTCACGTCCTTCCATTCCGTTGCTGCAATGCAATGCGGCGCGAGGCTACACCTGCGCGCCGTTCGGGTGCGGGCCATTCTGGCATGGAAGGTCGCGCACGTTGTGCGCGTTGTACGCGTTGCGCGCCCGCCGCGCGGGAGCGGCGCGATGAACCAGCTCACCACGCTCGTCCCGTTCGGCCTCGCGCTCAGCGTGGCCGGCGCCAACAGCATCGCCTGCCTCGTCGGCCTGTCGCTGATCGAGCGGCTGATTCCGGTGCTGCCGTCCCACGTGCTCCTCACGATGATCGGCGTCGCCAGCGCGCAGGGCGCATGGACACTGCCGGAAGCCATCGTCGTCACGGCGCTCGGCAGCTTCGCGGGCTGCCTGTTGCATTACGCGCTCGGCAACCTGTGGCCGGAAGACAGCGTGCTGGCCCTGCTGCGCCGCGTCGCGCCGCTGGGCAGGCTGCAGCCCGCACGAATGGACGCGCTGATCGACGGCATCCGCGCGCGGCCCACGCGGCTCGCACTCTGGTCGCAACTGGTGCCGTTCGTCCGGCTCGTCGCGCCGCCGCTCGCCGGCTTGCTGGAAACGAGTTTCGCGCGATTCGCGTCCGGCGCCGCGGCCGGCATCGCGCTCTGGAACACGCTGTTCATCACGGCCGGCTACCTGGCCGCGCAAGCGGCCGCCTAGCCCGACATGTCGTTGACCGATCGATCCCGCCTGGAGCCTGTCGATGCGAATCCCTGAATGGATGCTGTTCCTGCGTACCTGGTTGCGCAATCCGCGCCGGGTCGGCGCGCTCGCGCCATCCAGCCCCGCGCTCGCCGCGCTGATCACCGCCGATATCCCGCGCGACGGCGCCGCCGTGATCGAACTCGGTGCGGGCACCGGCGTGTTCACGCGGGCGCTGCTCGCGCGCGGCGTCGCGAGCGACCGGCTCGTGCTGGTGGAAGCCGATCCGGCTTTCGCGGACGCGTTGCGACATCGGTTTCCCGCGCTGCGGATCATGCAGATGGATGCGGCGCAGCTCGTCATGACAGGGGATTTCTTCGGCGGGGCGCGCGCGGATGCGATCGTGAGCGGGCTGCCGCTCGTCGCGATGCCGGTCGAACAGGCCGTCGCGATCGTTCACGGCGCGTTCGCGCGTCATCTGGCGGCCGATGGCGCGTTCTACCAGTTCACCTACGTGCCGCGCTGCCCGATTCCGGCGTGCTATCTGGAAGCCATGCGTATTCGTGCCGTCCGGGTCGGCGTCGCGTGGATGAACTTCCCGCCCGCCATCGTGTATCGCTTCGAACGCCGGATCGACAGGGCCCGACATCAGTGGCCCGGTGCACGGCCGCAGCTCGATGTGATTGCGGAGGCAACCACTTTGCGCGGCATCGATATCACCCGGTTTCCCCATGCGCCATCACGCCATTCGAGCGGCGTCGGGCCATCAGCGGATGGACGCCCAGCATCGTGAACGCGTTCGGGTATGGGTTGCTGTCTGGCCGGCCGCTGGTCGCTAAAACCGCTATCGGCGCTGGCACCGCGCGCTGTCGAATCCCGAACAGACGCAAACGCGCAGGGCATGTCAATTTGCAACGCTACGTTCCATCGCAGGCCGACGAGGAACGCACCGTGCCTGCGCGCCCCCGTTTCCCACACGTTGCCTGGCCTGGCGCGACGATTCCGACGCGCCATGCTCAATGGCCGAAGTAGATCGACCGCTCGGCCGCGCGAACCGCGCTGCGGCTGCCCGACTGCGTCGCACTGCCGGCGTCGCTGCCGTAACCGGACACCTGCGAATCGGCCGCGACTGCAGTGTCGTCGTGAACCTGGCGCAGCGCGGCCTGGAGATTGTCCGGATAGTTCGGGTCGTTGGGCCGGTTCGGCAGGTAGCCGGCTTTCTGCAGCGCGGCCAGTTCCGCACGTACTTGCGAGCGCGTCACGGGGCCGTCACCCGCAAACGCCGGCGCGGCAACGGCAGCCGACACGGCAACGAGAAGGGCAGCGATCAGTTGGGTCTTCATCATTTACCTCGACAAGAAAATGGAATTCAGGGGTTGCGTGTCGTGCGCCGGCCATCGGCGCCGTGCGCGGTTTCGTTCAATGACCGAAGTAAATCGAGCGCTCGGCGATCCGCGTCGCGGGCCGGCTGCCCGACTGCGTCGCGGCGGCGGCATCGCTGCCGTAACCGGACGTCGCGGCCTCGGCCACTGCGGTGTCGTTCGCGTGAATGCGCGTCAGTGCGGCCTGCAGATCGTCCGGGTAGTGCGGATCGTTCGCGCGGCCCGGCCGATAGCCGGCCTGTTCGAGCTGGACGAGCTCGGCACGCACCTGCGCGCGGGACACGGCGGCTGCATCGGCGAACGCCGGTGCGGCAGCGGATGCGGAAACGGCCACGAGAAGGGCGGCGATCAATTGCGTTTTCATCATTTACCTCGACGGAAGAGAAAGAGAAGGCATTCAGGGTTCGCGTATCGACGATGCGTCGCGCTCAATGACCGAAATACACCGAGCGGTCGGCCACTCTGACCGCATGCCGGCGGCCCGATTGCGTTACCGCCTCGCCGTTGCTGCCGTAGCCGGACGCCTGCTCGTTGCCGGCAACCGCATCGGCTCCACGGATCTGCGTGAGGGCAGCCTGGAGATCATTCGGATAGGTGGCGTCGGTCGCGCGATTCAGCGGGTAGCCGGCCTGTTGCAACTGCGCGCGCTCGGCGCGCACCTGCGCACGCGTCACGGTGGATTCGCTGGAGAACGCCGGTGCGGCAACCGTGGCCGAAACAGCGACGAGAAGGGCGGCGATCAATTGGGTTTTCATCATTCACCTCAAAAAGAAAGAAAGGAAACAGGGCATTCGGCAAGGCGGCGCCAGGCCGCCTGGTGCATCGTTCAAGCGATACGGATGTCGACGTCGATGTTGCCGCGCGTCGCCTTCGAATACGGGCAGGTCTGGTGGGCCGCATCGACGATGCGCTGCGCGACGTCGCGATCGAGCCCCGGCACGCTCACGTTCAGCCGGGCCTGCAGGAAGTACGCATTGCCGGCGGTGCCGAGATCCACTTCGGCGTCGACCGCGAGATCGGTCGGCAGCGTCACCTTCGCGGCACGCGCCGCAAGCTGCATCGCGCCGATGAAGCAGGCCGACCAGCCGGCCGCGAACAGTTGTTCCGGGTTGGTGCCGGTGCCGGCGCTGCCCGGCGACGACAACTGGATGTCGAGGCGGCCGTCGGCACTGCGCGCCGAGCCGTCGCGGCCGCCCGAAGTCGTATGCGTCTTGCCCGTGTACAGCACTTTTTCGATCTTGCTCATCATTTGCTCCGTCAGTTGGGTGGTTTGTTTCAGATGCGATTCGATCGCATGCGATGGAGTTTCGTCGAGACGACTCCCTCCGTCAAGCGCATTCGATTAAATCGCATGCGATATTTTGTATTTCAATGTATCTCGAACGTGTACAGCTTTGCCGGACAAGGCTTTCGGGCGATCCGCCCCCGATATTCGACGCGCGACGCATCCGGGCAGGGCAGGTGAAAACGCCCGGGAATGGCTGGCCGCCCCGCAGGGCGGCCGATCGGTCAGGCCGGGTCGATCTCGGCGATCACGACGAGGATCACGGCCGCGTCGGCCGGCAACTGGCATTGGGAGAAAGCCGAGCGCGCGTGGCCCGCCTTGCCGCCCAGTACCGCGGCGAACAGGTCCGACGCGCCGTCGATCACGGCCGGCTGCCCGACAAAGCCGTCGGCCGAACTCACGTGCCCCTCGACGCGCACGATCTTGCGCAGGCGCTCGAACCCGCCCAGATGCCGGCGGATCTGCGCGAGCACGTTCAGCGCCGCGACCCGGGCGGCATGCTTGCCTTCGTCGACGCTCAACTGTTCGCCGACGCGGCCCGTATAAGCGACCTTGCCGTCGACCAGCGGCAGTTGTCCCGAGACGAACAGCAGGTTGCCGGCTTCGCTGACGGCCGTATAGCTGCCGAGCGGGTTCGGCGGCTCGGGTAACGCGAGGCCGAGGTCGGCCAGTTTCTGTTCGACGGTCATGTCGTGCTCCTTGCGGGAAAAGGGTTCGGGCGATCGGTGCTGCCTGTGAGTCACTGTAGTCATGCGGCCGAAGCCGGTAAATGTCAGCAGCGCAATTGATTCACGACGCGGTGTAACGAATCGCGCCGTGCGCGTCCGCTGGTTTCCGCCACGAGATTCATGCACACTCGGCGTCATCGCGCGCCACGCGCCGGAGACGGCAGGAATCGCCTCATGCAACGACAATTCGACGATCTGCTGCTGGGCAGCATCGAGCTGTTCTGCCTCGCCGCCGAACTCGGCAGCTTCACGCTGGCGGCGAACGCGGCGAGCGTCACGCCGGCCGCGGTCAGCCGGTCGGTCGCGCGGCTCGAGGCGCGTCTCGGCGTGCGGCTGTTCGTGCGCACGACACGCCAGATCCGCCTGACCGATTCCGGCCGCCGCTATTTCGAGCAATGTCGCGACGCGCTGTCGCAACTCGTCGACGCGGAGCGCGAGGCGACCGGCCAGCAGGCGACGCCCGCCGGCGTGCTGCGGATCAGCATGCCGACGCCGTACGGGCACTATCGCGTGCTGCCGCTGCTGCCGGCGTTTCGCGAGCGCTATCCGGATGTGCGCGTCGACACCCACCTGAGCAACCGCAACATCGACTTCGCCGAGGAAGGCTACGACCTCGCGATCCGCGGCCGCGCGCCGGCCGATTCGAACCTGATCGCACGCAAGCTGGAGGATGCCGAACTCGTGATCGTCGCGGCGCCCGGCTACCTGAAGCGCGCGGGCATGCCGACCGCCGTCGACGATCTGCATGCACACGAATGCATCCAGTTCGAGCTGCCGAGCAGCGGGCGTACGATTCCGTGGCTGTTCAACGATGGATCGGAGGGGATCGACGTCGCGACGACCGGCAGCTACGGTACATCGGGCGACTACCTTGCCGGCGTGACGCTCGCGCGCAGCGGCGCGGGCCTGTTCCAGACCTATCGCTTCGTCGTCGAGCAGGATCTGCGGGCCGGCACGCTCGTGGAAGTGCTGCCCGGCCTCGGCGGGCGGTCGCTGCCGTTCATGCTGCTGTATCCGCATGCGCGCTTTTTGTCGTCGCGCGTGCGCGTGTTCGTCGACTTTCTCGTCGAGCATCTGGCGCGCGCGCCGGCCGGGCGGCCGGCCGAGAAACGCACCAAACGAGCCGGCGCATCGCGCTAGGCGCGCCGGCTCGCGGTTTCGACGCCGCGGCTCAATGCCCGGCGCTCTGGCCGCCGTCGACGTGCAGGATCTCGCCCGTGACGAACGGCGCCGAATCCAGGTACAGGATCGCGTCGACGATGTCGCTCATTTCGCCCATGCGGCCGACCGGATGCAGCGATGCGAGCGTCGCGTGCGTTTCGGGCGCGTGCATCGGCGACTTGATGATCCCGGGCGACACCGCGTTCACGCGAATGCCGGCCTTCGCATACTCGATCGCGAGCGACTTCGTCGCCGCATTCAATCCGCCTTTCGTCAGCGACGCGAGCACCGACGGCACGTTGCTGTTCGCGTGATCGATCAGGCTCGTCGTGATGCTGACCACGTGGCCGCTGCCGTGTTTCTGCATCGCGGCGATCGCATGCTGCGTGACGTGGAAGAAGCCGCTCAGGTTGACGTTCGTGATCTGCGCGTAGTCGTCCGCGGTGTACTGCGTGAACGGCTTCGCGATGAAGATGCCCGCGTTATTGACGAGCGTGTCGACGCGGCCGAAGCGTTCGATGGCGGCGTCGACCACGCGCCGTGCGACGGCCGCGTCGCCGATGTCGCCGGCGACGGTGACGAGGTCGGGATCGTTCGACGGCCCGATCGAACGTGACGTTGCGACGACGCGATGGCCGCGGGCCCGGAATGCGTCGACCGTTGCCGCGCCGATGCCTTGCGATGCCCCGGTGACGATGATGACTTTGGATGCGCTCATGATTTGCCTCGATGGGTGAAGGGTTCCCGGCTTCGGTGCCGACCGGATCCGTGAATCCGATGGGCGAACTGTAGGCGCGCCGGTTGCGATCTCGAATACCCACCGTGGAGCAACAGTCTTGCGTCGGGGGAACAAATGCGGGGAGGGGTGGGGGACTGCGGCCAGGGTGGCCCGTCGGGACGTGGAGGCGTGGAGTAGGCGGTCAAAGACCGGGGATCGCGGCGGGGCGTCGCCCGGCTGCACGACGCCTCTTCACTGTCATGTCAGCCGAAATGCCCGCGATTTTCGCGGCTGAACTGCCATGCGCCACCACTGCGGCGGGTGCCCGCCCAATCGGCGCTCGACGTCGCACTCAAGCCCCTCGATGCGCTGCGCGAATGTTCAAGCGTGGCGACACCTCACCGAAGGGATCCATTTTCGTGTGGCTTGACGAGCCGATTCGTCTGCCGCGGAACACGCAGCTGGATAACACAACACTGACGTCTGGATAACTTTTCTTATCACAACAGCACGATTGGAAACCAAAACTCGCCGATTCGAAAACGCGTCTGATGCCCAACTTCCGGGCCGCCTTCGTGCTTCTCGCGGTCGAACCGAGGGCAGGGAAGCGAACATTCGTCGTGCACGCCCTCAATCCGGCGCGTTGATCCGCGCCAGCAGCACCGTCAACACATCGGCCGTCACGCGCGCGACACCCTGCGAAGTCGTATCGACGAGCGCATGCGCGCATTCGCGATACAGCGGGTCGCGCAAGCGGTACAACGCGGCGAGCGTTTGCCGCGGGTCGGCCACCCGCAGCAGCGGCCGGCGCGTGTCGTCGCGGGTGCGGCGCCACAGCGCGTCCGGGTCCGCATGCAGGTAGATCACGCAGCCGCGCTCGTTCAGGCGCGCGCGGTTGCGCGGATTCAGCACCGCGCCCCCGCCGGTCGCCACGACGACGTTCGGGCGCTGCGTCAGTTCGTCGACGATGTGCGTCTCGAGCAAACGAAAGCCGCTTTCGCCGACCTGATCGAACAGCGCGGCGACCGAGCGTCCGGTGCGCCGCTCGATCTCGTCGTCGCTGTCGACAAACGTCCAGCCGAGCGACGCCGCGAGCGCGCGGCCGAGCGTCGACTTGCCCGCGCCCATCATGCCGACCAGGAATGCGCGGGCGGGCAGGGCGCGCGCGTCGGCCGCCGCGACGACGGTGCTCACAGGCGCCGCGCGAGCGGCCAGCCGGCCCGCGTCGCCGCACAGATCCGCCGCGCGCGCACCGCGTCCGACAGGGTGTCGAGCGCCGCGCCGGTGGTTGCGTCGTCGGCATCGAGCAGCGCGCCCAGCACCTGCCCGTCCGGATCGCCGGCCGCGATGTGCTCGGCCGCATCCGCCGCGATGGTTTGCGGTGTGCGCTCGGACGCGTCGTCGCGCTCGGGCCGCCGCCATCCGTGGCGCAGGTCGCGCCATCGCACGACCAGGCCGCAGAACAGCCCGCCGCCCGGCACGGTTGCGTCATCGCCCGGCGCCGCCGCGTCGCCGGGCGTCGCGCACTGCGTGACCCAACTCGCGAACTCGAGCAGCGACGCGTCGTGAGCGAGCGTCGCCGCGTCGAGCGCGACGGTCACGCCGGCATCCCGCAACCGCCCGAGCAGCGGCCGCACGCCGTCGTGCGCGCCCCCGCATGGCTGCAGCAGCACCTCGAGTTCGTCCTCGTGACGGTCGACGAGCGCGCGGTGCCGCTCGAGCGCGGCCGGCTCGAGCAACGCCTGCGCGGCCTGCCGGACGATGACGAGCGCGCGATCGTCGCGACGCTCGACGATCGCACCGACCCGGCGCCGGGCGCGCGCCACCCCGGCGCTCACGTGCCGCTCCCGACATGGCGCGCGCGCATCACAGCGAACCCTGGAATTCGAGCACGCGTGCCTTGAACTCGTCGGGCACGGCCTGCGTCGTGTTGTTCGCGTAATCGAACATCACGTGCGTCGACATGCCGCGCGCGACGATGGTCTGGTCGTCGCGCTCCATCAGGTGTTCGAGATCGAAGCTCTTGCTGCCGAAACGCACGATGCTCGACCGGATCGTCAGGTTGTCGCCGAATTGCGCCGGTGCGAGGTACTCGCACTGCGTCTTCACCATGATGTGCGGCAGCTTCTCGCTCCGCGGCAGGCCGAGGAGATCGAACATGTAGCTGAGGTACGAATGCTGCAGATAGTCGTAATAGACGGGACTGCTCACATGCCCCATCGAATCCGTATCGCGATACTTGACGTGAATGGGCGTTTCATAATGACGCTTCGACATGGTGATTCTCCGCAATGACTGGGTTGATTTATATAGTTGTTCCTGATTGGCCCGTCAGGAATTTGAAAAATTAATCGAACGCCTATCGGGACGCCACTATCAGAACGAATAGCGATCCGCCTGGATGCGCCACGTACTCCGCGGCCTCAACCCGAGCAAGTAATCCCGAGTTCCCCGTTGAAAATGGAAATTCCACCCCGCCAAACATCTCAAAATAGGCTGAGCTGAAGCGTCAATTTCCGGGAATCTCGCTTATCTCTGTCATTCATAAGGTTATGAATTAGAAACTGGTAAATATGTTAGTTGCGCTCGTAAAGAGCCATTCAATACAGTCGCGCTGTAGTAAAAAATCCACCGAATTATCGACAGGAGGGCAGTCCCCATGCATGCGAATACCTGGACGACGCACCGCGACGCCGTGCTGCACTTGCCGTCCCCCGCGGATCTGGCCGGCGCGCTGCAGCCTGCGTTGCGCGCGTCGCGCACGGTTCATCTGGCTCGCCACGCGATCGTCGACGTGTTGAACGGCACGGACGACCGTCTCGTGGTCATCGCCGGCCCGTGCTCGGTGCACGACCCGGCCGCGGCGCGCGACTATGCGGCGCGGCTCGCGCTGCAACGCGCGCGATTCGCGGACGAGCTGGAAATCGTGATGCGCGTGTACTTCGAGAAGCCGCGCACGACGGTCGGCTGGAAAGGGCTCATCAACGATCCGCTGCTCGACGGCAGCGAACGGATCGACGCGGGGCTGCATACGGCCCGCGCGCTGCTGTGTGACATCAACGGGGCGGAGATGCCGGCGGCGACCGAGTTTCTCGATCCACTGTCGCCGCGCTATCTGGCCGACCTGGTCGCATGGGGAGCAATCGGCGCGCGCACGGTGGAATCGCAGGTGCATCGCGAGCTTGCGTCGTCGCTGCCGATCCCGATCGGCTTCAAGAACGGCACCGACGGCAACGTCCAGGTGGCGGTCGATGCGATGTGCGCGGCCGCGCGAGCGCATCGCTTCCTGTCGGTCGATGCGGGCGGGCGGCTATGTGCGACGGCGTCGCCCGGCAATCCGCACACGCATGTCGTGCTGCGCGGCGGGCGCGAACCGAACTTCGACGCGGCCGCCGTGAATGCCGCATGCGAGCGCATGGTGGCCGCGAAATGCGCCCCGCGCGTGATGATCGACGTCAGCCACGGCAACAGCCGCCGCCAGTTCCGCAATCAACTGGGCGTCGGCACGGCCGTCGCCGCGCAGGTCGCGGCCGGCGACACGCGCATCGTCGGCGTGCTGATCGAGTCGAACCTGATCGAAGGGCGCCAGGATCTCGTGCCCGGCATGCCGCTGCGCTACGGGCAGAGCATCACCGATGCGTGCCTGTCGTTCGCCGATACCACGCAGCTCCTCGAGACGCTCGCCTACGCGGTGCGCGCGCGACGGCGCGGCCATGCGCCGGCGCCGGACCGCGAGTTCGCGCACGAGCCGCTGCTCGCGTGCTGCGCGTGAGCGGCCCGGCACGGCGGAGTCAGATTGCGGCTTCGTCGTAGATCCGTGTCGCGTCGCCGGCCCACGCGTCGCGATAGCGGGCGAGCCAATGCTCGGCCTGGGTCGGCGCACCGGCGACGATCTCGTCGAGCGGCGCGAGATATACGGATTCGTCGCGGCCGGCCGCGTCCCTGCGTGCCCGCGCGCGCAGGCCGCGATGCGCGATCGCCAGCGCATCGGCCGCGAATGCGCGCAACGAGCGGCCGTCGACCGATGCGCCCAGCCCGAAACGCGGCACGTCGCGACGCAAGGTCAGCAATGCGCCGCGGTCGATCACGGCGGCCAGCGTCTCGGCCTCCGACAGCGCGGCCGGATCGTACAGCAGGCCGGTCCAGAACGCGGACAGCGCGACCATCATCGCGGGCGAGCCCGCATCGGCGCCGCGCATCTCGAGATAGCGCTTGAGCCGCACTTCGGTGAAGACCGTCGTCAGATGGTCGGCGAAATCGCCGAGCGTCGGCGTGTCGCCCTCGAGGTGCGGAATGCGGCGTCGCATGAAATCGCGGAACGTCCATCCCGTCGCATCCGTGTAGCGGTCGCCGCGCCGCACGAAGTACATCGGCACGTTGTCGAGCAGCCAGTTCACGTAGCGCTCGAAACCGAAGCTGCGCGACAGGAACAGCGCCGGCGCCCCGCAGCGATCCTCGTCGGTGTCGAGCCACGTGTGTGCGCGCGTCGACAGCAGGCCGGTCGGCCGGCCCTCCGCGAACGGCGAATTCGCGAACAGCGCGGTGGCAACGGGCTGCAGCGCGAGCGACACGCGCATCTTGCGCGCCATGTCGCTTTCCGACGCGAAATCGAGGTTGACCTGCACGGTGCAGGTGCGCTGCATCATGTCGAGCCCGCGCGTGCCGACGCGCGGCATATAGCGCTGCATGATCCCGTAACGCTGTTTCGGCATCCACGGCAGCGCCGCGCGCGCCAGGTGAGGGTGAAAACCCAGCGGCGCGCAACGCAGGCCGAGCGGCTCGCACGCGTCGCGGGCCGCGGCAAGGTGCGCATGGAGTTCGGCATGCGTGTCGTGCAGCGTATCGAGCGGCGCGCCCGACAGTTCGAGCTGGCCGGCCGGCTCGAGCGAGATCGCGGCGCCGTCGCGCTGGATCACGCCGACGATCCGTCCGGCATCGACGATCGGCGTCCCGTCGCCTTGCAGCCGCGCGAGCACCGCGGCGATCCCCGAGGGCCCGTCGTAAGGCGCGGCGGCGTGCGTCGCACGCGCGACGACGAACTTCTCGTGCTCGGTCCCGATCCGGAATTGCGCGGCCGGCTTGCAGCCGGCGGCCAGATGATCGGCGAGCTGTTGCTCGGAGACGATCGGCGTGTGGTCCGACCCAACGGCATTCGACATCGACACCCTCCACAAGTCACATTGATCGACCGACCGGTCGGTCACGAGGCGACTATAGCGACGTCGATGCGGGTGCTGTACTGGCAGGGGTGATAGGGGCGGGGCAAAACCGCACTGCGCTACGGCTGCCGTCGCTTCGCGAAGTAATGCGCGGGCGAATCGCCGAACGCGCGGCGGAACATCGCGATGAAGTTGCTCGGCGTCGCATAGCCCAGCGCGTCGGCGATGTTGGCGACGCTGTCGCCGCTCGCGAGGCGTTCGAGCGCGTGCGTCAGGCGCGCCTGCTGACGCCATTGCGCGAAGCTCGTGCCGGTTTCCGCGACGAACAGCCGGCTCAGCGTGCGGGCGGACAGCCCGGCCCATTCGGCCCACGCTTCGAGCGTGCGGCTGTCGTGCGGCTGACCGAGGATCGCGTTCGCGATGCGCAGCAGCCGCCGGTCGCGCGGCATCGGCAGGTGCAGCGGCTCGTGCGGCGCACGGCGCATCTCGTCGAGCAGCACGAGGCTGATGCGCGCCTGCTCGATGTCGAGCCGATCCTGGTCGGCCCATGACACCGCGCGCCGCACGAGCGCGCGCATCAGCTCGGTGATCGCGATCACGCACGGCTGATCCGGCATGCGCCGGCTCGCGGCCGGTGCGATCACGACGCTCCAGCCGCTCAACGCGCCGCTGATGCTGACCTTGTGCTGCTCGCCCGGCGGAATCCAGCCGGCGCGATGCGGCGGCAGCAGCCACGAACCATGCGGCGTGCGCACGTGCGCGAAACCGCTTTCCACGCAGAACACCTGGCCGCGCAAATGGCTGTGCCAGTCGACCTCGCGGGTGCCGAGCCGGTAGGTGTTGCTGCCGTCGTCCTCGCCCCAGACGGCGATCAGCGACGGGCCGTCCTCGCGCTCGCTCGGATCGGAGTCGGCGCGCTGCACGGTGCGTGGGGGAGAAGTGTCTCGGATGGGCATGGCCGGAATTCATTATTTTTTGTCTAAACAACATTATCAGCTTTGTCCGGGGGCGTCCAACAATGCGTGTCGTGTTCAAACCGATACGAAGCAGAGGAATGCGATGCATGCAGCACTTGCTCCCTGGACACGCGATGCCGGCGCACTGCGCGCCATGTCGCGGATCGCCGTCGCCGCGGCGCTCGTCATGCTCGGCGCGTGCGCGAGCCGCGACGGGCTCGCACCGGCCGGCACGCTGCGCGGTGCCGATACGCTCGCCGCATCGCGCAGTCTCGCGCACGCACCGACCGCCGACTGGCCGGCCGCCGACTGGTGGCGCGCGCTGAACGATGCGCAACTGAGCGCGCTGATCGACGAGGCACTCGCCGGCAACCCCGATCTCGCGACCGCCGATGCGCGTGCCCGCGAAGCGCAGGCACTGGTGATCGAGGCGCAGGCCGCTCGGCTGCCGCACCTCGTCGGCCGCGCGAGCGCGAAGGCCGAGCGGCTGTCCGGCACCCAGTTTTCGTCGGGCGAGGGCGGCGGCTTCTTCAGCCACACGCGCGAGATCAATCTCGGCCTGAGCTGGGATCTCGATCTGTGGGGCGGCCGCCGTGCCGCGTGGGAAGCCGCGCTCGGCGAAGCGCGGGCCGCGCAGGTCGATGCGCAGGCCGCACGCGTACTGCTGTCGGTCAACGTTGCGCGCGCCTACGTGAATCTCGCGTACGCATTCGATCAGCAGGACGTCGCACGGGCCGAATACGAACGTGCCGACGAAGCGCTCACGCTCACGCGCCAGCGCGTCACGAAAGGCATCGACAACGTCGCGCAGCAGCGCCAGGCGGAAAGTGAAGTCGCGGCCGCGATGCGCGAGCAGGCCCGCGCCGCGCAAGCGATCGACAGTGCACGCATCGCGCTCGCGATCCTGCTCGGCGCGGGCCCCGATCGCGGCCTCGCGCTGGTGCGGCCCGCGCCGCTGCCGGCTGCCGCGCTCGCGGTGCCGGCCGACCTGCCGGCCGCGCTGCTCGGCCGGCGCGCCGACCTCGTCGCCGCGCGCTGGCGGGTCGAGGCCGCCAGCCGCAACGTCGCGGCCGCTCGTGCAGATTTCCTGCCCAACGTCAGCCTCACCGCGCTGATCGGGCTCGCGACGCGTGGCGGCGCCTCGCTGTTCCAGGCCGCGTCGCGCACCTACAACGCCAGCCCGGCCGTGAGCCTGCCGATCTTCGACGGCGGCGAACGGCGCGGTGTGCTGCGCAGGCGCGACGCGCAGTACGACCTCGCGGTCGCCGGCTACAACAAGACGCTGATCGGTGCGATCGGCGAGGTGGCCGACGACCTGCACCGGCTGCATTCGCTCGGCGTGCAGACCGACGCGCAGCAGCGTGCGTTCGACTCCGCCACCGATGCGTGGCGGCTCGCCGACGCGCGTTACCGGGCCGGTGTCGGCAGCTACCTCGACGCGCTCGTCGTGCGCCAGCAACTGCTGGTCGCGAGCCGCGAGGTCGCCGCGCTGCGCGCGCAGCGCGCGGACCAGTCGCTGCAACTCGTCGCCGCGCTCGGCGGCGGCTTCCGCGCCGAGCCGGACGACGCCGCGCTTGCCGCCACTCCTTCCCAACGTCCTTGACATCGAACCATGAGCAGCGACAACTCCTTGCAGACTCCCGCGCGACCGGCCACCGTCGATCCCGCCAGCGCCCGCCAGCAGCCGGCGGCCGACCACACCGCCGCGCCGCGCGCGCCGGGCGGCCCAGGTGGTCCTGATGCCCGCGCGCAACCGGCACCGGGCGGTGGTGCACCCGCAACGCCGCCGGCACCACCTGCACGGCGCAAGCGTCTGGTGCGCGCGCTCATCGCCGCGTTCGTACTCGGCATCATCGGCTGGGGCATCTGGTACGTGATCGTCGGACGCTGGTACGAATCCACCGACAACGCGTACGCGCAAGGCAACGTCGTCGAGCTGACGCCGCAGGTGACGGGCACCGTCGTGTCGATCGACGCGGACGACGGCAACCTCGTGCGCGCCGGCACGCCGCTCGTCCGCCTCGACCCGAGCGACGCGCAGATCGCGCTCGCAACCGCGCAGGCCGATCTCGCGGCAACGGTGCGCAAGGTGCGCGGCCTGTACAGCAACGAGCGCGGGCTCGCGAACAGCATCGATGGCGCACGCGCCGAACTCGATACGCGACGCACCGCGCTCGACAAGGCGAAAGCCGACTACAGCCGCCGCGAGGATCTCGGCCGCTCCGGCGCGATTTCACGCGAGGAGCTCGCGCATGCACGCGACACGCTGACGTCCGCGCAAAGCGCATACGCAGCCGCGCAAAGCGCGCTCGCGACGCTGAGCGAGCAGCACCAGACGAGCAAGGCGCTGATCGACGACACCGCCGTTGCGTCGCACCCGGACGTGCAGGCCGCGGCCGAACGGCTGCGAGCCGCCTACCTCGCGCATGCCCGCACCGACATCGTCACGCCCGTCACCGGCTATGTCGCGAAGCGGACGGTGCAGGTCGGGCAGCGCGTGTCGCCCGGCGTGCCGCTGCTCGCGGTCGTGCCGCTGCGCGAGCTGTGGGTCGACGCGAACTTCACCGAGAAGCAGCTCGAGCACATGCGCATCGGGCAGCCGGTCGAACTGACCGCCGACCTGTACGGCGACGCGGTGCGCTATACCGGCCGCGTGCAGAGCCTCGGCGTCGGCACCGGCAGCGCGTTCTCGCTGCTGCCCGCGCAGAACGCGACCGGCAACTGGATCAAGATCGTGCAGCGGCTGCCGGTCCGCATCGAACTGACCGACCCGGCGCAGCTCGACGCGCATCCGCTGCGCATCGGCCTGTCGATGCACGCACGCGTCGACCAGCACGACCGCAGCGGGGCGATGCTGGCGCATCGCGAGCAGCGCGCGCCGGTATTCCGGACCGACGTGTACCGCGACGAGCTCGCGCGTGCCGACAGCCTGATCGCCGACGTCATCCATGCGAACCTGCCGGCGGCGGTGCGCGCGGAGGCCGTGCGATGAGCGGCCCGATGGCGGCCGCCGACAGCGGCTTTCGTCCGTCGAGCGTCGGGCTGACGACCTTCGGCCTCGCGCTCGCGGTCTTCATGCAGGTGCTCGACGGCACCGTCGCGAACGTGTCGCTGCCGACGATCGCCGGCAACTTCGGCGTGAGCACGACGCAAAGCGCGTGGGTCGTCACGACGTTCTCGGTCAGCAACGCGATCGCGCTGCCGTTGACCGGGTTTCTCGTCAAGCGCGTCGGGCAGGTGCGGTTGTTCGTATGGGCGACGCTCGCGTTCACGTTCGCGTCGCTCCTGTGCGGCTTCGCGCAGAACCTGCCGCAGCTCATCGCGTTCCGCGCGCTGCAGGGCCTGGTGGCCGGGCCGATGATCCCGACCACGCAGGCGCTGATGCTGTCGATCTATCCGCCGCAGCGGCGCGGCTTCGCGTTGTCGATGATCGCGATGGTCACCGTCGTCGCGCCGATCGCGGGGCCCGTGTTCGGCGGCTGGGTCACCGAGCATTACTCGTGGCGATGGGCGTTCCTGATCAACCTGCCGATCGGCGTGTTCGCCGCGATGTGCGTGTTCGCGCAGTTGCGTGCGCGCGTCGAGACGACGGTCGCCGCGCGTGTCGACTATGTCGGCCTCGCCGCGCTCATCGTCGGCGTCGGCGCGCTGCAGATCGTGCTCGACAAGGGCAATGAGGCCGACTGGTTCAACTCGACGTTCATCGTCGTGATGTCGGTGGTCGCCGCGTTCGGCATCGCGCTGTTCGTGATCTGGGAGCTCAACGAGCCGAATCCGATCGTGAACCTGCGGCTCTTCGCGCATCGCAACTTCGCGGCCGGCACGCTGACGCTCGTGCTCGCCTATTCGGCGTTCTTCGCGGTCAACGTGATCGTGCCGCAGTGGCTGCAGCGCACGCTCGGCTACACGGCGTTCTGGGCCGGGCTCGCCGTCGCGCCGATGGGCGTGATCCCGGTGCTGATGACGCCGTTCATGGGCAAGTACGCGCCGCGCTTCAACATGCGCGTGCTCGTGTGCTGCGCGTTCGCGATCCTCGGCACGTCGTCGTTCCTGCGTGCGGGTTTCGTGCCCGACATCGACTTCACGCACATCGCGCTGATCCAGCTGCTGCAGGGCCTCGGCCTCGCGCTGTTCATCATGCCGATCAACAGCATCCTGCTGTCCGACCTGAAGCCGGACGAGATCGCCGCCGGCTCCGGCCTGTCGACGTTCCTGCGCACGCTCGGCGCGAGTTTCGCGGTGTCGATCACGTCGTTCCTGTGGGACCGGCGCGCCATTCTGCACCACGCACAGCTCAGCGAGCACGTGAGCGCGTTTGATCCGGCCGTGCGTGCCGAAGTCGCCCGGCTCGGCGGCGGCGATCCACAACGCGCGGCCACGCTGCTGAGCAACCTGGTCGATGCGCAGGCGTACCAGATCTCGTTCAACGACGTTTCGTTCGCGCTCGGCTGCGTGTATCTCGCCGTGATCGCGGTGGTCTGGCTCGCCCGTCCGCCGTTCGGCCCTGGCGCGGCCGCGAAACGATGAAGCGGGCGCTGCGCGGCCCGTTCCGACCCATGCTGTTCAATTCGATGGAGGTTGTCCTAATGCCTACCCACCACGCCGGCGCCATGCCGCCCGACCTGGCGACGCTCGCCGTGTTCGACGTGACGGAATTTCCGTTCGTCGTCGTGCGCAACGATGCGATCGCATCCACCGGCTACGCGCAGCGCTGGCTCGACGACATGCACGTGCTGATGCGGCACGGCGAGCCGTTTGTCATGATCTTTCCGCCGGCCCGCCCGGACGAAGCGCACGACGACCGCAAGGAACGCGGCATGTGGCTCAAGCAGAACCGCGCCGCGCTCGCCGCGGTCTGCCGTGCGCTCATCACGATCGAACCGGACCCGGCCGAACGTGAAGCGGCCCGCGCGAACGCGTCCGGTATCGAAAAGGCGTTCGGCATGCCGTTCGACGTGGTGGCTTCGCTCGACGATGCGAAGCAGGCAGGCCGGCAACGTCTGGCTGAGGCGGTCTAGCGCGGCCCGTTCGCGCGCAACGTCTCGAACCGTTTGCGCAAGTCCGCCTGAATGCAGATTCCAACTAAACGAACGGGGTGGCTTGTATGTATGGACTGGATTGTCTGAAATGGTTGGTACCCGGCGACACGGACGCGTCATGGCAGAGAATGACCGACGCAGCCGCCGGAATGGGGTTCGACAAGGTCGTGCTGATCGTGTTGCCGTTTGCCGGCGCGTCGTTCGATCTCGCGCGCAAATGGAGCAGCGGCGTGCCCGGCTGGACGGCGCTGTACCGGCAGCGCCAGTTCGACCGCGTCGACCCGATGCTGCGGCACTGCTTCCGTTCGGCACTGCCGCTCGTCTGGGACGACGCACTGTTCGCGCTGCCGGAGCAGCGCCCGTGTTACGAAGCGGCCGCCGCGTACGGCATGCGCAGCGGCGTCGTGCTGCCGGTGCGCGGCGCGAAGGGGGAGGTCGGCATGCTGTTGTGCGCAAGCACGGACGAGCTCGCTGCCACGCGCGAGCACTGCGACCGCCATCTCGCGGTGCTGACGCTGCTGCGCGACGTCGCGTGCGAAGCGATCGCCGGCACGCGCTGCCATGCGCCGCCGGACAGCGTGCCGCGGCTCAGCCGTCGGGAAGTCGAATGCCTGCGCTGGCACGCGGCCGGCAAGACGTCATGGGAAATCGGCCACATCCTGAACGTGACCGAGTCGTGCATCAATTTCCACTTCATGAACATCCGCCGCAAGTTCAACGTGTCACGTCGTCATGAAGCCGTGCTGCGTGCGGTCGAGTGGGGCTTGATCAGCATCTCCGACGTGACGGTGCCGACCTGATGCCGGCGCATCGTCGAGCCAGCGGTCGAGAAACGCGCTGAGCCATGCGGCCGTCGCCCGGTCGTGCCGCCGGCCTTCGCGTGCCTGCGTCGCGAGATCCTGTGCACCGGGCGCCGACAGCTTGTGCGCGGCGGCCGTGCTCCAGCGCCGCATCATCGGATAGCTCACTTCCGGATGGAACTGGACGCCATATGCGCGCGGCCCGTAGCGGACGGCCTGGTTCTCGAAGTGCTCGCCGGTCGCGAGGATCTCGAGCCCGGCCACGCGCTCGAAGCCCTCGCGATGCCACTGGTAGACGTGCGACGGCCACGACCCGAGCCGGCGGCCGGCGGGCGTCGCGGCGATCGGCCAATAGCCGATTTCCGCGCGCCCGTCGCGATGCGCGGTGACGCGGCCACCCAGGTGACGGATCATCATCTGCGCACCGAGGCAGACACCGAGGAAGGGCGCAGACTCGCGCAGCGGCACGCCGATCCAGTCGATTTCGTCCTGGATCCAGCGATCGCCGTCGTTGGCGCTCATCGGGCCGCCGAACACCACGGCCCCCGCGTGATCGGCCAACGTTGCCGGCAGCGGATCGCCGAGCGGCGGGCGGCGAATGTCGAACGGATGGCCGCGCGCGGCCAGCAGCCGGCCGATCCGGCCAGGGCTCGACTGTTCGCGATGCAGGACGATCAGGATCGGACGAAGGGCGGAGTGCGTCATGTCGTGTCGGGAGGGTCGTGAGTTCGAGAGGTCGTGACGGTCGTCATGCAGGACGTCAGCCCGGCTGGCCGCGCAAAGCGTCGAACGACACCATCACCTGTTCGCGATACGCGGGCCGTCGGCACAGCCGGGCATACCAGGCCTCGACGTGCGGCAATGGCGGCCGCTCGACGTCGAGCGCGAAATAGCGGAACAGCGTCGCGCCGGCCGGAATGTCGGCCAGGCCCGGCGTCGCCCCGCCCAGGAAGGGCTGGGTCGACAACAACCGGTCGAGCAGCTGGAAATGCGTCGCGCTGCGCGCGGCCTTGTCGCGCACGAGCGCGTCGTCGCGCCGCTCCGGCGGCGTTCGCACGAGCGCCCAGAACAGCCCGGTCATCACGTCGGGTTCGAGCGCGGTCTGCGACCAGTCCATCCAGCGCTCCGCGCGCGAACGGGCGAACGCGTCGCGGCACCAGAACGGATTGTTCGGCACGCGCGCGGCGAGATAGCGCAGGATCGTGTGCGACTCCCACACGACGTCGCCGTCCCAGTCGATTACCGGAATCCGGCAGGTCGGATTCAGCGCCGCGAACGCGGGCGTCTGCAGCGAACCGTGTTCGCCGCCGGCCGCGATGTGCCGGTACGGCACGCCCAGCTCGCCGATCAGCCACAACACCTTCTGCACGTTGAACGACGTGCGGCGGCCCCAGACGGTCAGCATCGCGCGGCATCCTCGCAAGCGGTGGCCTGCTGCGCGCACGCCGCATAGCGCTCGAGACCGGCCGCGAGATCGGCGATCAGGTCGTCCGGGTCCTCGAGGCCGATATGCAGGCGCACGCCGCGGCTGTCGGCCGGCCAGCGTGCCGCGAGGCCGTGCGCGTCCAGCTCGAACGGCAACGCGAGACTCTCGTAGCCGCCCCACGAATAGCCGAGCCCGAACAGCGCGAGGTGGTCGAGAAACGCTTCGACCGCGCGCGGCGGCGCCGGCTGCAGCACGATCGAGAACAGCCCCGACGCGCCACGAAAATCGCGGCGCCACAGCGCATGTCCGTCGTCGCCGGGCAGGGCCGGATACAGCACGCGCTGCACTTCGGGGCGCGCTGCGAGCCAGGTCGCGACCGCAAGCGCATTGCGCTGGTGCTGACGCAGCCGCACGCCGAGCGTGCGCAACCCGCGCAGCGCGAGATAGACGTCGTCGGGGCCGGCGCACAGCCCGAGATCGCCATGCAGTTGCTTCAACGCGGGCCAGGTGCGCTCGCTGGCCGACACGGTGCCGAGCATCGCGTCGGAATGCCCGACCAGATACTTCGTGCCCGCCTGGATCGACAGGTCGATGCCGAACGCATGCGGCTGGAAGAAGAGCGGCGTGGCCCAGCTGTTGTCCGCGATGACCAGCGCGCCGTGCGCCTGCGCGAGCCGGACGAGCGCCGGGATATCGTGCATGTCGAACGTATAGGAGCCCGGCACTTCGATGTACAACGCACGCGTGTTCGCACGGAATGCGGCCGCGACGGGCGTACTGCCGTCGTACCAGGTCGTCTCGACGCCGAGGCGCGCGAGCACGCCTTCGCATGCATGGCGCACCGGGCCGTAGACCGATGCGGTCATCAGCAGGTGATCGCCTGGCTTCAGGCACGACAGCAGCGCGAGCGTGCACGCGGACAAACCCGACGGGCACAGCACCGCGCCGGCGCCGCCTTCGAGGCTCGTCACCGCGCGCTCGAGCGCGTCGGTCGTCGGCGTGCCGCGGCGGCCGTAGATATACGGCTGCGTGCGGTTCAGCAGATCGGACACCGTCGGGCTGAGCACGGTCGACGCGTGATAGACGGGCGGATTGACGAAGCCGTGCCAGGCCGCGCTGTCGCGGCCCGCGTGCATGAGCCGTGTGTCTTCGTGCATGCCGTCGTTCAATCGATCATGCAGGGTGCCGCCCGATTGCGACGGATGTGCGGCGGACTTCAAGGCCATAGCGCGCACCGTTCCCAGCGCTGACCGGCGCGACGGTACGCCTGCCGCGCGAAGCGGCGCGCGCTGTCGGCACGCCAGAATTCGGCTTCGTCCGGCGCGAGCGTGTACAGGTGCCAGTCGTCCGACACGAGGGCAGGGTCGGCGGCCAGCCGCGCGAGCTGCGCGTCGATCGCGCGCGTCAGGTCGGCGGGATCGTCGAGCCGCTCGCTTTGCCGGCCGGCCAGGATGCTCGCGCGTGAGCGCTCGGGGCGGCCCGCGAAATCCGCGCGGCCTTCGGCGGCCGGCAGGCGCTCGACCGGGCCGCTCAGGCGGACCTGGCTCGCGATCGCCGGCCAATAGAACGTCAGCGCGGCGAACGGCCGGTTTTCGATCTGGCGCCCCTTGGGGCTGCGCGTGCTCGCCGCGAAATGCCAGCCGCGCGCGTCGACGTTCAGCAGTACGACGGAGCGCGCGTCGGGCCGCCCGTCCGGGCGAACCGTCGACAGCGTCATCACCTGCGGTTCGACGGCGCCTGCGGCAACGGCTTCGTCGAGCCAGCGTTCGAATTGCGCTTGCGGCGTGTCGGGCCAGTCCTCGGCCGGAACGTGCGGTGCCGCATGTGCGAGGGTTTTCAGCGCCTTCAGGCGCGTGGCGATCGTATCCATGGCGAGCCTCAGGCGATGCCGAATTGCGTCGCGCGGGCGATCAGCCGATGCGCGGCGAGATAGTCGGGGACTTCCGCGAGGAAACCGTCGACGACGGCCGCGGCCACGCGGCGGCCACCGGATTCGCGTCGTGCGGTGTCGAACGCGTCGATCACGCGGCGGGCGAGGGCGACTTCATCGGCCGTCGGCGTCAGCACGCGATTCACGACCGGCACGAACTGCCCGTTGACGATCGCCTTGGCCTGGTATCCCAGGCCGCGCGACACGCGCATGTCGAGTTCCGCGCCTTCGTTGTCGGCATAGCTGTACGGACAGTCGATCGCGGTGACGCCGACCGCCGCGCATTCGACGCGAAAGCGCGAGCGCACGTAGTCGAGCTCGCGGCCCGCGCGGGTGCGCTCGGCCGCCATGTCGGCCACCATGTCCTCGGTCGCGACCAGCACGGCCGACACGCGCGGGCTCGAACGCGCGATTGCCATCGTGTTCACGAGGCCCAGCGTCGTCTCGATGTTCGGCACCAGTTCGGTCGAGCCGGGCGCGATATCGTATTCGCGCTCGAACCGCGTGACCGCTTCGTCGAGCGCGACGACCTGCTCGGGCGTGGCGACGTACGACATCATCACGATGTCAGGCCGGCCGCGCATCGCGGCGCGCAGGTCGTCGATGCCGCCCGCATCGAGCGGGTTCACGCGCACGGACGCAAGGATGCCGGCCTCGCGCCAGCCCGCGAGCACGCGTTCGCTGAGTTCGCGCGCGGCCGGACGACGGTCCGGCGGCGTAAAGGTTTCGAGTTCCTGGATCAATACGTCAGCGCCGCTCGCGGCGCCGTCGACGAGCGCATCGTGATCGGCGCCGGCGAGGAACAGCCAGGAGCGGCGCAGGCGGGAAGGGCGTCGGTGGGTCGTTGTCATGCGTGGATTCCTGTAGGGCTTGTGGTACGCGTATCGACGGCGCGGGCGTTCAGCCGGCACGCATCATCTGGTTGAAGATGTTCTTGCGATGCATTTCCTCGGTGCCGCCGACGCTCATGAAACCCAGCGCGTCCGACGCGAACGCGGCCACCGGCCCGGCCTGGTAGCCGAGGCTGCCGTACAGCCGCACGAGGCCGAGCGCGCCGTCGACGAGATCCTGCGCGCCGACCAGCTTCGCGATCGAGCAGGTCATCAGCGCCTGCGGGTGATCCGTCAGCAACTGCGCGAGCGCGCCGCGCGCGAGCCACGTGCCGCGCTCGATGCCGATCTGCAGGTCGACCAGACGGCGCTGCACGTACTGGTGCGCGTCGATCGTGCTGTCGAAGCTGCGCCGGTCGCGGCAATAGTTGATCGCGTCGCGCAGGTACGGCGCCGTCACCTGCGCGGCCACGAGCCCGTAGTACAGGCGGCCGAGCGAGATGATGTCGATCAGGTTGCCGAGCCCCGCGCCCGGTTCGCCCAGCAGCTGGCCGCGCGTAATCGGACAGTCGTCGAAGTGCAGCGCACCGGTGGGCAGGTCGTCGAGGCCGAGCTTGCAGTCGGGTTCGGCGACCGTCATGCCCGGCTGGTCGCGATCGACGATCACGAGCGCGGTGTTGCGTCGGCCGAGCGTCTCGATGCGCGTGACGACGAGGATGAAGCGCGCGAGCGGTGCGTGCGCGATGTTGAATTTGCTGCCGCTCAGTCGGTAGCCGTCGCCGTGCTCGACCAGCTTCGTCGCGATGCTGCGCACGTGGGTGCCGGTACCCGGTTCGGCGATCGCCGTCGCGCTCAGTTCGCCGCGCAGGATCGCGCCGAAATAGCGGTCCTGCTGGGTCGCCGTGCCGTATCGCTCGAGTGCGCGCACCATGCCGGCCTGCGCGATCACCGACAGCAGCAGCGCCGGGCGGCGGATCGACGATGCGAGCCCCTCGAGCGCCGCGGAAAAGTGCCACCAGCCGTGACCGTCGCCGCCGTACGTCTCCGGCACGATCATGTCCCACAGTCCTTCCTGGCCAAGCCGGGTCCAGCCGGCCTGGTCAAATCCGGCCGGCGTGCGAGCGTCGCGCTCCGCGGCGGCGATCTCCGTGCCGATGTCGCGAAAGCGCGCGAGCGTCGCATGCTGTTCCTGCGTCCAGTCAAAGGGCATCTGTCGTGTCTCCGGTCGAAGCGGCGCGGCCTTGGACGGCGCGCCAGCGATGCCGACAAGGTTAAGGGGGCAGGGACAGTGCAGGTACTGGCAATAGTGGTAGTTGCAGGGTGAATGAGCGACGTCAGCCGCCTGACCGGACGCCGCCTATAATCGCTATCAGCTTCTCCAGGAAATCGCGGTTACCAAGGTGGGGGGTGTCCAAATGGGACAGTGCCGTCGCATCTGTTCGCGCTTCGTCCTCGCAAGCTCGATCGCTGGTCTGACAATACTGGCGTGCCCGGGACACGCGCGCGCCGAGGAGGATCCTTCGAGCTCGCCGAGCGGACTCAAACCATCGGGGAGAACGCTCAACGTGTATGCGGTGTATGGCGACGGACGCGCGACCGAGGGTGGCGACATGCATTGGCGTGCGTACGAAGTCGGCTTCGGTGACGTCTTGAACGATTACCTGTCGGTCTACCTCGCGTACATGAACGAGGGGCATCCACTGGATCACCACCGTGACGGCTTTGCCGCCCTGGGTTCGTTTCGTTGGCCGGTCGGCAGTCGTCTGGCGCTCGAATTTTCGGCGGGCCCGTATTTCAGCATGGACACGACACATGTCGACGACCAGCCACGCAATGACAAGCGCTGGGGCGTGCGCGCGTCGGCAGCGGTGCGGTATTACGTCGTTCCCAATCGCTTCTTCCTCAAGCTGCAGTACAACCACGTCCAGATGATCGGCGGATTCAATTCCGACGCGGTGCTGTTCGGTATCGGCTCGGATTTCGGCGGCAATCCTGGCCCGGCGTTTTCGGACGGCAAGACGCAGGTCGGCGTTTGGGCCGGAACGTCGCAGACGAACCGTCCTCAAGTGCCGATCGAAAAGGGATACATGGTCGAAGTCAAGCGGCCACTCGGCAATGCGTGGGCCTATTCGGCGAGCTTCGTCTATGAAGGCAACAATGGCGTTGCCGGCCGACGAGGCGTGGCCGCGCAATTCTGGTACGTCGCGCCGATCAAGAGCAAATGGACGCTTTCGGCAGGCGTCGGTCCGTATCTCTCACGGGATCGGAACGAGGTCTCGGGCAGGACGCGACTCAATGCGTTGCTCAGCGCGCAAGTGGCCTATCAGATCACGAACGATTGGGAGGCGAGCTTGCGCTTCAATCGTGTCGCAACCCGCAACGACAAGGACCAGGACATGTTCATGGTCGGCGTGGCGCGCAATTTCTAGTGAATGACCTTGAATCGGTTCGGCTCCCGCATGCTCATGGTGATCAGTCCAGGTTGGCCCACGATGCGCTCCGGCAGTTCGGACCGCCGCCAGCATGCGCCGAAACCCTCGAGCTACGACATTTCAAATTTGCCCAGATACGACACTTCTACTTAGTTCGCGATTTTTCCGGTGATAATGTTGATTATGTCAAATTGATTTACTGAGTTCTCCGATACCGGGACGGGCGATTCTACGCGTGGCTGTTACGCCCCCATTCTGATAGGCATAGGTAGAATCCCGATCGAGTCATCCAAAAAAACTGAGAGAGGCTGACGCGCTACGCGCGTTCGTCGCATTTTCTAAGGGCTGAATCATGTTGCGAAAAATCGCAGTCGTCGGGGATACGTTGTCGACCGGCGGCAACGTCCTGCCGCACGGCGGACCACCCATCACCATGAACGGGCATCAGGTCGCGTTGATCGGCGGCCCGGCCTTCTGTGCTGCCTGCAAAGCAACCGGCGTCATCGCGAAATCTGGCGGGCCGTATCGCATGAGTATGGCGGGCGAATCGGCGCTAGATCAGGACATCGTCCTGTGTGGATGCCCGAAGCCACCCAAAATCATTGCCGGGCTTTGTGGCGAATCATGGTGCGACGACTTGATCGAAGGACACGGCAAGGTGATATCAAGCCTGACCGCTACGGGCGGCGTTACAGCGGTCAAGAAAGGCGCTTTCGACGAGCAAGTGAAGGCGACCGAGCATCAGGTGGAAGGCTTGCCGTATTACATCGAAACGGACGACGGCCGCGTGCATTTCGGCCGGCTTGACGAGAGCGGGACATTGCCGCGCGTCTACACCGGGGACGATCCGGGTTCCTACACCGTTCATTGGGGCGACGACGCGATCGCCAAGCACCACGGGGAATGATCGATGCCGCACACGAAACCGACCAAGATCGACACGAACAAGCAAGCGGGCTCACAGAAAGAGATCCCCGTAAAGGCGATAACGTTTAAAGAACTTTGGGATGCCTACCCTTCCGGCAATCCATACAACAACCCGGATTACGACAATCAGTGTGCTATCCGCCTAAGCGTGACCTTGCATCGTGTCGGCGTGGAAATGAAGTCGTTTTCACAGAAAACGGTCAAGCCCATGTCCGGATCGCCGACCATCGGTCGAATCAAGCTCGATGGCAAGGCGACCGCGACGCGCGCGGATGAACTCGGGGAATGGTTGCAACTTCAACCCTTCGCCGGGCTACCGAAAGCGGAAAACATCACAGGGGCAGATTGGGAATCGAAGGTGAAGGGGCGTACCGGTATCATCCAGTTTTCGCGCTACTGGTCGCGTGACGGTGAGTCCAGCGACAATGCGAGCGGCGGGCACATCGATCTGTGGAACGGGTCACGCCTGACCGTCAGCAGCGCCCCCGATGCGGTCGCGACATTTAGCCGGATGCTAGGTTATCAGGAGTTCCTGCCCGGCACGCACCTTGGTTGGTCAGACCTTCGGAATTCGAAGCAAATACTTTTCTGGGAAATCAAATAATGCGGCGTCTATTGGGAACGATCGGATTCGCGATCGCTGGACTCGTCAGCATAATTTCATGGTCTGCGGCCGATTCTCGCCTATGCACGGTCATCAAGGGCTGGTGTACGCCACCGGCCGGAACGTGTGGCGGGGGCGTTGACGCCTGTCGCGCCACAGCGGGCTCCACGATCGAACTGTTCGTGTACCTGTTCGGCCCGCCAGTCCTGTTCGCCGTGCTTGGCTTCTATTTGTTTTCGCGTCACCTCCCCGCGCGTACCGTAACGGCCTACCTTGCCGGAGCCGTGATCGTGCAGTGGGCACTATGGTTCCTCGCGGTTCGCATTCTCCACATCTAAACGACCAATAAAAAGGCCCGCATAGGCGGGCCGCGAAAATTCTCTGGTATGTTTACCGGTTCCTACACCTGAAAAACAACCGGAGCGAAAATGAGTTCGTCCAATAATAAACCAGTTGTGCCAAACCCACAGCCTGTATATCGCGGGCCGACGCGAGATGGTTTCAACAAGGGTACCCCTAGCCCACAACCTTCCACGCCACAACCGCAACAACGATAAATACGATCGGGCTGGCTGCGGCAGCAAGCCGCAGCTTATTCAAAGATTTGGCCACCTTGGCGTTACTACTTGCTGCCGTGTCGATTCGCTGCTGAAGGTTTTGAATCTCTTCCTCCTTCAACTCATCAACAGAAAATTCCGGTTGAAATATGTTCCGCGGTTCGTTGTATATCGATGGTAGCTCGCGAAAGACCAAGCACCGCACGACAAGCAGCAAATTCAAAACAAGGAACCAGCCCGTGAACGCAATCGCCCCAATTGACAGCCAGTTCAAACTGTGTTGCTCAACCGCCTTCGCCGCATAGGCGAGCCCACCTCCGAGTGCTGCAAGAAACACAGTCAGTGTCGTAGCGGCATCTTTCGCGATTACGTCCGCACATGCATGATGTGCCTTCAAATTCTCGATCGCAGACTTTTCAACCCATTCAAGCAATTCGCTCATCGCGGCCTCACAACAATTTCATATTGACATATCTTAACTCGGGCGCCTATTTCGACTTCCGAAAGTATGTCCTGTGCCGGCTCGCCGTCGGATCGTCGTGCATCTCCATTTCAAGCATCGAAGCGACCTCACTCCCCCACCACCTCCGCCTGCCGATCATCCCGCTTCGCCACCGCCATCCGCCTTCCGCGTCGCCCGACCGACGCCACGACCCGAAACGCGACCGGCGCGAACACGAGCCCGAACACCGTCGCCGCCAGCACACCGCCGAACGCGCCCGTGCCGATCGACCTTCGGCTTTCCGCCCCCGCGCCCGTCGCCAGCACCAGCGGCACGACGCCCAGCAAGAACGCCATCGACGTCATCACGATCGGCCGGAATCGCGTGGCGGCCGCATCGACCACCGCCTGCCGCAACGGCACGCCGTGCCCGGCGAGATCGCGCGCGTACTGCACGATCAGGATCGCGTTCTTCGCAGCCAGCCCGACCACGGTGATCATCCCGACCTTGAAATACACGTCGTTCGGCATCCCGCGCGCGAGCGCCGCCGCGATCGCCCCCATCATGCCGAGCGGCACGATCGTCAGCACGGACAGCGGAATCGTCCAGCTTTCGTACAGCGCGGCCAGCGCCATGAAAACCGCGAGCACCGACAACCCGACGAGCAGCGGCGTCTGCCGCGCGGCGACCTGCTCCTCGCGCGCCGCATCGACCCAGTCGAAGCCGATCCCGGCCGGCAGCGCAGCGGCAAGCCGCTCCATCTCGGCCATCGCCGCGCCCGAACTCGTGCCGGTCGCTGCCCGGCCGCTGATGTCGAGCGACGGATAGCCGTTGTAGCGGTTCAGCATCACCGGCCCGATCGTCCAGTGCGGCGCGGCAATGGCCGACAGCGGCACCATGTCGCCGGTGCGGTTCGGCACCGTCAGCGCCATCAACTGCGTATCGGTCGCGCGTGCGACCGGATCGGCCTCGATGATCACCCGCCGCATCCGGCCCGACGCCGGAAAGTCGTTGATGTAGTTCGAGCCGAACGTGCCGCCCAGGAGCCCCGCGATCCGCTCGAACGGCACGCCGAGTGCATACGCCTTCGCGCGATCGACATCGAGCTCGATACGCGGTGCGTCCGGCAGGTCTTCGAAATGCACGGCCGAGAGCAACGGATCCGCCTTCGCGCGCTCGGCAAGCTGCTCGCGGGCCGCTTTCAACGCGTCGAGCCCGACCCCGCCGCGATCCTCGAGCCGGAACGTGAAGCCGTCGGAATGCCCGATGCCGCGCACCGAAGGCGGCAGCGCCGCCTCGACGTCGCCGTCGAGAATCGCGCCGAAACGCCCGTTGAGCCGGTCGCGCAACGCCATTGCATCGACGTCGCGCTTCGCCCAGTCCTTCAGTTCCACGAACGCCATCCCGACGTTCTGCCCGCTGCCGACGAAACTCCAGCCGATCACGCTCGTCACGTTCGCAATCGCCGGCTCCCCGTGCAGGATGGCCTCCACCCGCTCGACGACCGCGAGCGTGCGCGCCTGCGTGGCGCCGGCCGGCAACTGGATCATCACCTGCAGTTGCCCCTGGTCCTCGGTCGGCAGGAAGCCGCCCGGCATCATCCAGTACAGCAGCCCGCATCCGATCACGAGCACCGCATAGACGGCCACGACCATGCCGGTGCGGCGCACGGCAAACACGGCGACGCGGCGATAACCGGTTTCGGCGCGCGCGAAAGCCGCACCGAAGCGGTCGGCCAGGCGCGCGCCGATGCCGCGTCGCCGCGCTCGGCCGGCGCCGCCATCGTGTCGCGCGACCGGCTTCAACAGGTTCGCGCACAGCGCGGGCGTGAGCGACAGCGCCATGAACGACGACACCAGCATCGACGCGATCATCGCGACCGCGAACTGCCGGTAGATGCCGCCGACGCTGCCCGGGAAAAACGCCATCGGCACGAACACGGCGGTCAGCACCGCGGTCACGCCGACGATCGCCCCGCCGATCCGCTTCATGGCCCGGCGCGTGGCGTCGCGCGGTGACACGCCCTCCTCCATCACGCGGTGCACGCTCTCGACGACGACGATCGCATCGTCGACCAGGATGCCGATCGCGAGCACGAGGCCGAACATCGTGAACACGTTGATCGACAGCCCGAACGCCCACATCGCGACGAACGCGCCCATCAACGTGACCGGAATCACGACGGTCGGCACCAGCGTGTAGCGCAGGTCGCGCAGGAACAGCCACATCACGCAGAACACCAGCACGACGGCCTCGACGAGCGTCAGCACGACTTCGTGGATCGCGATCTTGACGAAGTGCGCGCCGTCGAACGGAATCTCGACGGCGACGCCCGGCGGCAGCGTCCGCGACAGCTCGGCGAGCCGTGCGCGGATCGCATTCGACGTTTCGAGCGCGTTGCCGCGCGGGCCGAGCTGGATGCCGACCGTCGCGGCCGGCCGGCCGTTCAGCCGCGAATAGAACGAATAGTCGTCGCGGCCGATCTCGACGCGCGCGACATCGCCCACGCGCACCACCGAGCCGTCCTGTTTCGACTTCAGCACGATCCGGCCGAACTCCTCGGGCGACGTGAGCTGGCCCTTGACGACGACCGTCGCGGTGAGCTGCTGGCCGCGCACGAACGGCGCATCGCCGATCGCACCGGCCGTGACCGTCGCGTTCTGCGCGCTGATCGCCGTGATCACGTCGTCGGCACCGAGGTCGTATTCGCGCAACTTGACCGGATCGAGCCAGACCCGCAGCGCCTCGTCGGCATCCCACAGCTCGGCCGCGCCCACCCCCGGCGCACGCTTCAGCTCGCGCAGCACGTAGCGGTTCAGGTAATCGCCGAGCTGCGCGGAATCGCGCGTGCCGTCGGTCGACGTCAGCGTGACGAGCATCAGGAACGTGTTCGCCGCCTTGAACACGCCGATCCCCTGCTGGACGACCTGCTGCGGCAGCCGCGGCTCGACCTGCTTCAACCGGTTGTTGACGTCGACGAGCGCGATGTCCGGATCGGTGCTCGGCGAAAACGTCACGTCGATCTCGAGGTTGCCGTGGCCGTCGCTGCTCGTCTCGTAGTACAGCAGCCCGTCGGCGCCGTCGAGGCTTTCCTCGATGATGCTGCCGACATCGGCATCGACCGTCTCGGTCGACGCGCCCGGATAGGACGCGGTGATCACAACCCGCGGCGGCGCCAGGCGCGGATACTGCGCGATCGGCAGTTGAGGAATGGCCAGCACGCCCGCGACGACGATCGCGAGTGCGACGATCCACGCAAAGACGGGACGGTCGATGAAGAATGACGGCATCGGCGAGGGTCGTCGAACGCGCTACAGCGTGAGCTCGAACGAACGCGCGAGCAGCCCCGGCAGCTGCGCGCCTCCGGTGGCGCGCTCGCCGTACGTGTCGTCGTTCGCGAGCAGCGCCGGCACCGCGCCGAGCTGCTCGAGCTCCGACCCGAACAGACGGTAGAAGCTGTCGTCGAACCGCATCGCTTCGACCGGCGCGACGATGCGCCCGCCTTCGACCCAGAACGTCGCGAACCGCGTCATCCCCGTCATCCGGCACGCGATCGGGTCCGAGAAGTTCAGGTACCAGAGGTTGCCGACGTAGAGCCCCGTGTCGAGCGCGGCCAGCACGTCGGCGTCGGCGAGCGTGCCGCCCGCGATCGACAGCGACTGCGGCGCTTCGGCGTTGTCCGCGCCATTCGGTGTGCGCCCGTGCTCGCGCGCGGTGCGTGCACACACGAGCTGCCCGGCGCCCCGCCCTTCGACGACGAGCGGCACGCTATCGCGCCGGTAGCCGTCCGCGTTGAACGCCGGTGCGATGCCCAGCGAGAAATCCTCGGTGATCGACACACGCGGATCGAGCGCGACCTCGCCGGCATACAGGCGATGCAGCGGGCTGCGGGCGCTCGCCACCGCGCGCGCCGAAAAGCCGCTCCAGCCGAGCAGGCTCGTCATCTCGTGAATGGCGTCCGGCGCGAAATACGCGCGGTAGCGCCCGGGCGCAAGCGCCTTCGGCGCGCGGCCGAGCACGGGCAGCCGCGCGGCGGCCGCGTCGACCTTGGCCGCGAATGCCGCATCGCGCCAGTCGTCGCCCGCATAGACGGTCTTGATCGCGCGGCCGCTCGGGTCGTACAGCGACCAGCTGAAGTTGAAATTCTCGACCTCGTACCAGCCGCGGCTGCCGGTCGACGACGCGAAGCCGCGCGCCAGCGTGCCCCCCGCGTAGAAGCCGACGAAGTCGAGCCCACGCGCGCATTCGGCCACGATTCGCGCGAGCCCGTCCGCATCGGGCAAGCGCCCGGTGCGGCGCGTTTCCTGCACCCACGACGAGGTATCGAACAGCAGGTGCGGGTCGTCCTGCGCATCGCGCAGGCCGTCGCGCAGCACGGCGAGCGCGTCCGCCAGTTCGCGCAGGTCGGCCGCCGGATCGCCGCAGACGGTCAGCGCCGAGTGCGCCTGCCGCGCCCCGTCGATGAGTCGCACGGACAATCGCCCTTGCGTGACGCGCCCGGTCTGGCGAATCCTGCCGCCATTGAAACGGATGAAGTCGGACGTTTCGCCGGAGAAGCCGAGCAGCACGGCTTCGGCCGGTGTCGTCAGCCGTTGCGCGTCGTCGGCGAGCCGGGCGAAATACGCATGCCAGTCGATTCCGGCGCGGCGTGCCATCGGATCGAATCCCGTCATCATGCGCCTCCGAAGACGTCGACGCCGGCGAACACGCAGGCCGGCGCGGCGTGGCCGACACGGATGATCTGCGCAGGCTCGCCCTTCCCGCAGTACGGCGTGCCGTAGATGCCGAACGTGCTCGCATCGCCGACGGCGCGCAGGCTGCGCCAGAACTGGGCGGAGATGCCGCGGTAGTTCGGGCGCTTGACGACCTGCGTGAGCCGGCCGTTCTCGATCAGTTGCCCGAATTCGCAGCCGAACTGGAATTTGTTGCGGTGGTCGTCGATCGACCAGGACGTGTTGGTGCGCATCAGGATCCCGTGCTCGGTGCCCGCGATCAGCGCATCGAGCGACTGGTCGCCGGGTTCGACGTTCAGGTTCGCCATCCGGTCGATCGGCGCGCGATTCCAGCTCGACGCGCGCGAGTTGGCCACGCCCGGCAGGCCCGCGCGCTGCTGCGACAACGCCCCGCCGAGCAGCCGTTCGAGCACGCCGTTGCGAATCAGGTACTGCTTGCGCGCCGGCGTGCCGTCGTCGTCGAATGCGTAGGACGCGGCTTCGGCCGTCGGCTCCGGATCGAACGTGACGTTCAGCAGCGGCGAGCCATATTGATAGTGGCCGACCATCTCCGGCCTGACGAAGCTCGAACCGGCGAAGTTGCGCTCGTCGCCGAGAATCCGGTCGAGTTCGAGCGGATGGCCGATCGACTCGTGGATCTGCAGCATCATCTGATCCGGCATCAGCAGCAGGTCGCGCCGGCCGGCCGGGCAATTCGGCGCGGCGAGCAACTGCAGCGCCTCGTCGGCGACGCGCGCGCCGGCGCCGTCGAAGCCGTAGCGTGCCAGCACGTCGATACCGCCCTGCGCCAGCGTGCCCGATTGACCGAGCGAGCGCGTCTGCGTGTCGCCGTCGCCATGGGCGACGGCTTGCAGCTCGGGCATCAGGAAGCGGAAGCGCTGGTCGATCCGCACGCCGTCGCTCGTCACGTAACTTTGCTCGGTGTGCACGATCATGACGCTCGCCGAACGCTCGACGATGCGCGCGCCGAGGTTCGCCGCCGCGCATTCGCGCGCGAGACGCTCGATCCATTCCGCGCGCGACGGCAGCGCCGCATCCACATCGGGCGACGCATAGGTGCCGCTCGCCTGCGGGCGCGCGGCCTGGCGATGATCGACCAGCGCCCACGGCGCGCTGGCACGGGCCCGCGCGGTCGCGATGTCGAGCGCCGCCAGCAGCCCGGCCGGGGACAGGTCGGGCGTCGCCGCATAGCCCGCGCCGGTGCCTGCCCATGCCGTCAGCATCGCGCCGCGCTCGCGCGTGCGCGAAAACGGCTGCGCGACGTCGTTGCGCACCGCGTGTTCGTCGATCGTCTCGTCGACGATGCGTAGCGACCAGAAATCGGCGTCGCTGCGCAATGCCTGCGCCGCCTGCACGGCTCGGGCGCCCGGCGCCCGGTTCTCGTCAATCATCGGTTCTCTCTTGCCTCTCCTGCGGGCCGCGTTCAGGCGCCAGCATGGACGACGCGAGCAGCGCCCGCGTATACGGATGGGATGGCGCGTGCAGCACGTCGAGCGTCTCGCCCGCCTCGACCACGCGCCCTGCCTTCATCACGATGACCCGGTGGGCCATCGCGCGCATCACCGCCAGATCGTGCGTGATGAACAGGTAGCTGAGTTTGTACTTCTTTTGGAGATTCGTCAGCAGATTCAGCACCTGCTTCTGGATCGACACGTCGAGCGCGCTCGTCGGCTCGTCGAGCACCAGCAGTTCCGGCTCCACCGCCAGCGCCCGCGCGATCGCGATCCGCTGTCGCTGCCCGCCGGAAAACTCGTGCGGATAGCGCAGCATCGCCTCGGGCGGCAGGCCCACCTCCTGCAGCAGCGCGGCGATCCGCGCCCGCCGCGCGTCGCCGGCCACCTGCGGCCGGTGCACGCCCAGCCCCTCGCCGACGATCTGCTCGACCGTCATGCGCGGCGACAGCGAGCCGAACGGATCCTGGAACACCACCTGCATGCGCCCGTACAGCGTGCGCCGGCCCTGCGTCGTGCGCAGCGACGCCAGCGGCATCCCGTCGATCTCGATCCCGCCCGACGCCGGCCGCTGCAGGCCGAGCACGGCCGACGCCAGCGTCGATTTCCCCGAACCCGACTCGCCGACGATCCCGAGCGTTTCGCCGCGCTTCAGGCTCAGCTGCACGTCGTGCACGGCGCGGAACGTCGTCTTGCCGAGCACCGAGCGCCAGCCCTTCGCCGCGATGCGGTAGTCGACGGCGAGATGCTGCACGTCGAGGATCGTCTGCGCGCCGGCGGCAACCGGCTCGACCGCCCGTTGCGGCGCGCTGTCGAGCAGCCGGCGCGTATACGGATGCTGCGGCGCCGCGAACAGCGCGGCCGTCGTGTTGGTCTCCACCAGCACGCCCTTCTCCATCACGGCCACGCGCTGCGCGAAGCGCCGCACGAGATTCAGGTCGTGCGTGATCAGCAGCACGGCCATCCCGCGCGCGGCGGCCTCCTGCTCCTGCAGCTCGATCAGCAGGTCGACGATCTGCTGGCGCACCGTCACGTCGAGCGCGGTGGTCGGCTCGTCCGCGAGCAGCAGGCGCGGCCGGCACGCCAGCGCCATCGCGATCATCGCGCGTTGCCGCTGCCCGCCCGACAGCTGGTGCGGGAAGCTGTCGATGCGCCGCTCCGGCTCCGGAATCCCGGTGCGCCGCAGCAGCGCGATCCCGCGCTCACGCGCGTCGCCCGGGCGCAGCCCCTCGTGCAGCCGCAGGCTCTCGGCGATCTGCTTGCCGATCGTATACAGCGGATTGAGCGCCGTCATCGGCTCCTGGAACACCATCGCGATGTCGGCGCCGCGAATCCCGCGCATCTGCTGCTCGGTCTTCGCGAGCAGGTCCTGGCCGTCGAACAGCATCCGCCCCGACAGCGTCGCCTGCTGCGCGAGCCGCAGGATCGACAGTGCGGTCACGCTCTTGCCCGACCCCGATTCGCCGACGAGTGCCACGCGCTCGCCGCGGCCGATCGACAGGTTCAGATCCTGTACGGCCGCGTTCGCGCCGAAATGCGCGCAAAACCCGTCGATCTGCAGCAACGGTCTCGTCATCACCGCCCTCCGCCGAATGCCGAACCGCGCGTGCGCGTGTCGAGCGCGTTGCGCAGCGCATCGCCCATGAAGGTGAGCAGCAGCAGCGTCACCACCAGCGCCGCGAACGCCGCGATCGAGATCCACCACGCATCCAGGTTGTTCTTGCCTTCCTGCAGCAGCTCGCCGAGGCTCGGCGTCGGCGGCGGCACGCCGAGGCCGAGGAAATCGAGGCTCGTCAGCGACAGGATCGCCGCGCTCATCCGGAACGGCAGGAACGTGATCACCGGCGTGAGGCTGTTCGGCAGCACGTGGCGCCACATGATCTGCGCGTTCGTCAGCCCCATCGTGCGTGCGGCCTTCACGTAGTCGAGCGCGCGATTGCGCAGGAATTCGGCGCGGACGTAGTCGGACAGCACGAGCCAGCCGAACATCGACAGCAGGATGAACAGCAGCCACAGCGACGGCGTGAAGATCGACGCGAAGATGATCAGCAGGTACAGGTCAGGCAGCGCGCTCCAGATCTCGATCAGGCGCTGTCCGACCAGGTCCGTGCGGCCGCCGTAGAAGCCTTGCAGCGCGCCCGTCAGCACGCCGACCAGCACGCCCGACACGGTCAGCGCGAACGCCATCAGCACCGACAGCCGGAACCCGTACAGCAGCCGCGCGAGCACGTCGCGCCCGAACTGGTCGGTGCCGAGCCAGTTGCTCGACGACGGCGGCGCCGGATACGGCCGCGACGCGAAATAGTCGATCGTGTCGTAGCGATAGCGGTTCGGCGGATAGATCGCGAAGTTGCCGTGCGACTCGAGCTTCGTGCGGATATACGGATCGAGATAGTTCGTCATCGCGGGAAAGTCGCCGCCGAACGCCGTCTCCGGATAGTCCTTCACGATCGGGAAGTCATAGTGCCCGTCGTAGCGCACGATCAGCGGCCGGTCGTTCGACAGCAGGTCCGCACCGAGGCTGAGCACGAACAGCGCCGCGAAGCTCACGAGGCTCCAGTAACCGAGCGGCTGCGCGCGAAAGCGCAGCCACGTGCGCCGCCACGGCGACGGCGAGGCCGCGCACGCGGCACAGGCCTGGTCAGTGGTCCAGGCGGTTGAACTGGATACGGGGGTCGACGAGGACATAGCAGATATCCGCGATGAGTTTGGTCAGCAGGCCGATCAGCGTGAACAGGAACAGCGAGCCGAGCACGACCGGATAGTCGCGGCGGATCACCGAGTCGTACGACAGTTGCCCCATGCCGTCGAGCGAGAACAGCGTCTCGATCAGCAGGTTGCCGTTCAGGAAAGCGCCGACGAACGCGGCCGGCAGTCCCGTGAGCAACGGGATCGCCGCATTGCGCAGCACGTGCTTCCACAGCACGTCGCGCTCCGGCGCCCCCTTCGCGCGCGCGGTCAGCACGTACTGCCGGCCGATTTCCTCGAGGAACGTGTTCTTCGTCAGGATCGTGACGATCGCGAAGTTGCCGACGACCGACGCCGTCACCGGCATCACGATGTGCCACAGATAGTCGAGCGCCTTGCCGATCAGCGTCAGGTCGTCGAAGTTGTCGGACGTGAGCCCGCGCATCGGGAACACCTGCCAGAACGTGCCGCCGCCGAACAGCATCAGCAGCAGCACGCCGAGCACGAAGCCCGGCACCGCGTAGCCGGCCAGCACCAGCACGCTCGTCACGGTGTCGAACCGCGACCCGTTGCGCACCGCCTTCGCGATGCCGAGCGGCACCGACACCAGGTACGTGAGGATCACCGTCCACATCCCGAGCGTGATCGACACCGGCAGCTTCGAGCGGATCACCGCCCACACGCTGCGATGCGCGAAATAGGACTGGCCGAGGTCGAACGTCGCATAGCTTTTCAGCATCAGCACGTAGCGTTCGAGCGGCGGCCTGTCGAAGCCGAACTGCTTGCGGATCTGCTCGATCTGCTGCGGATCGACGCCCTGGCTGCCGTGGTAGCCGCCGCCTCCGCCGCCCGCCTCCCCGCCGCGTGCGCTGCCGTGGCGCAACTGCGCGAGCACCTGTTCGACCGGGCCGCCCGGCACGAACTGCGTGACCGCGAACGTGATCGTCACCACCCCGATCAGCGTCGGGATCATCAGCAGCAATCGCCTGAGTATGTATGCCAGCATCGTCGTTCCTCCGTCAGGCGGCCGGCGCGGGTTTCGCCGCCGGTTGCTTCACGTACCAGTAGTCGATGATCCAGTCCTCGTATTGATAGGAGTCCGGCACGATCGCCGGGTGGCCGAGCGTCGCCTTGTACGCGATCCGCGCATTCGGCAGGTAGTACTGCGGGATCAGCGCGTACAGGTTGATCAGCACGCGGTCGAGCGCGTGCGTGGCCGTCTCGAGATCGTCGAGCGTGTCGGCCGCGAGCGCTGCACGGATCAGCGCATCGACCGCCTTCGACTTCACGCCCGGATAGTTCTCGGAGCCCGGCTGCGACGCGGCCGCACTGCCGAAGCGGCGCGTCAGCTCCGCCCCCGGAATCGTCACGGGCAGGTAGATGTACGTCGTCATGTCGTACTCGAAATTGTCGAGACGCTTCAGGTAGACCGCGCTGTCGATCTCGTGCAGGTAGGCTTGAATGCCAAGCATCGCGAGTGCCTGCGTGTACGGCAGGATCAGGCGGTCCATGCCGGGCTGGTCGTCGATGATCTCGATCGTCATCGGCGTGCCGTTCGCGTCGCGCAGCGCGCCGTCGCGGTAATGCCAGCCGGCCTGCGCGAGCAGGTCGCGCGCTTCCTTCAGGTTCGCGCGCAGCGAGTTCGGCGGCAGCGTCGACGGCTGCCGGACCATCGGGCCGAACACCTCGGGCGGCAGCATCGAACGGAACGGTTCGAGCAGCGCGAGCTCCTTCGCGCTCGGCATGCCGGATGCCGCGAACGGGCTCGCCTCCCAGAAGCTGTTGGTGCGGCGATACTGCCCGTAGAACATCATCCGGCTCATCCAGTCGAAGTCGAACGCCAGCGCGAGCGCATGCCGCACCCGCACGTCCTGGAACATCGGCTTGCGCATGTTCATCAGGAAGCCCTGCATCTGCGCGGGGCCGTCGGGAAACTCGCCGCGCTTCAGCATGCCGTTGCGAAAATTCTTGCCGACGTACTTGCGCGCCCACTGCGTCGCGCTGTATTCCATGCGCGCGTCGATGTCGCCGGCCTTGAACGCTTCGAGCGCCGTGTACTGATCCAGGTACAGCTTGAACGACACGTGCGCGAAGCGGAACATGCCGCGTCGCGACGGCAGGTTCACTGCCCAGTAGTGCGGGTCGCGCACGTAGCTGATCTGCTTGTCGTTCTTGCGCTGGTCGATCAGGTACGGGCCGCTCGCGATCGGCGGCACGTTCGCGATCTGGTCGAACGGCGGTCGCGTGCCGTCCGCGCGCTGCCCCCATTTCGGCGAGAACACCGGCAGGTCGCCCGCGATCAGCGCGGCGTCGCGCTCCGCGTGCTTGAACTCGAAGCGCACCGTGTGGCCGTCGACCACCACCGCGCGCTTGATGATCGCGAACTGCGCGTTGTACAGCGGCGACGCCTGCGGGCTCGTCAGCGTGTCGAACGAATATTTGACGTCGGCCGCGGTGATCGGGTCGCCGTTCGAGAAGCGTGCGGCCGGGTTGATGCGAAACGTCGCCGACAGCCCGTCGGGCGCGATGTCGACGTCGTCGGCGATCAGCGCGTATTCGGATGCGAGCTCGTCCCAGCTGCGCTGCATCAGCGTGTCGAACATCAGGTTCTTGATGTCCGGTGCGGGCGAGCCGCGCACGAGGAACGGGTTCAACGAATCGTAGCTCTGCGCTTCGTCGTAGTTTTCGAACTGGAGCGTGCCGCTGTCCGGCGCATCCGCATTCGCGTAATCGAAATGCGTGAAGCCCGGCGGATACTTCGGATGGTCGTATTGCGAGATCGCCGGCACCGCGAGCGCGGCCTGCGGCAAGACGCCGCCCGACACGAGCCACACGGCGCACGCGAGCAGCGCGGCACGCGTGGCGGTACGCATCCGCCCGTGCGTGTGCGTCAGGTACGAGTGGCGCGGCACGCGTGCCCGTCGCCCATTCAACAGTCTCATGGTCAGTCTGTCCGGAAGCGCGCGGGTGTGAAGCCTGCACGCAATCGATGCCCGTGCCGGACGCCGCATACGGCCGCGTCCCGCAGATGGTTCGTGCTGGTCACGATCGGATGAACTGCACCGCCGCGCGTCCCGGTTGCGGGCCGTCGTGGCGCCAGGCGAAAAGAGGCCGCCCCAAAAAGGGGGTAGTGGACGTGGAGCGGCCTGTCCAAAGCCTGTCAGTGCATCGCGATCGCCGTCAGAACTTGTACGTCGCGCCGACCTGCGCGAACCGGCCGATGTACGAGTACACCGACGTGTCGTACCCGCTCTGGCTCAGCGTGCCGTTCGCGAAGATCGGGTCGTACGGCGGCGTGCGGTTGAAGAGGTTGTCGATGCCGCCGTAGATCGTCCAGTTCTTGAAGCCCGTGTACGTCACCATCAGGTTGAACTGGCTGTACGAACCGACCTTGCTCGGCTCGGGCATCAGGTTCTGCGCGTACGGGCCCGTGAACTGCCACGTCAGCGCCGCATCGAACTTCCGGTAGTTCCAGTCCAGCGTCGTGTTGCCGCGCCAGCGCGGGAAGCTGCCGCCGAACGGCTGCGTGATCGTGAAGTTGTTGCCCGCGCCGTTGATCGGCGCGGCGCCCGGGAAGCCGATCTTGTAGCTGTTGACGTAAGCCCAGTCGCCCGACAGCGTAATCGTGCCCCAGCCCTTCAGCGGCAGGCCCTGGCGGAACGTGCCTTCGAAGCCGTTCGTGTCGAGGTAGCCGAGGTTCTGGTACGGAATCACCTTGTACAGCAGCTGGCCGGTGGTCGGGTCGGTCACGACCTGCGATGGCTTGCCCTGGCCGATCACGTTGTCGATGCGGATCTTGTACCAGTCGAAGCCGAGGTCGGTGTAACGGCTCGGCGAGACCTGGAAGCCGATATTGAGGTTGCGCGTGCGTTCCGGCGCGAGGTTCGGGTTGCCGACGGTGATCGACGTGTAGTTCTGGCCGGTGGCCGGATCGACCTGGATGCCGAGCGTCTGCGACTTGCTGTCCTCGACGAAGGTCGGCGCGCGGAAGCCGCGGTTGTACGACGTATACAACGTGAGCGCCTTGATCGGCTGGTACCGCAACGCGAAGCGCGGCGAGAAAGCGCCGCCCACGTCGGTGTAGTGATCGTAGCGGCCTGCCTGGCTGAACGTCAGGTTCTCGATGATCGGTATGTTGATCTGGTAATAGATGGCCGCGACGTTGCGCTGGCCATCCACCGTCTCGAGGTCCGGCGTGATGACGGCCCCGCTCAGGTACTCGGAACCCGGCGTCAGCGTTTCGCTCTGGTGCGTGAACTGCGCGCCGAAGCCGATGCCGACGTCGCCGGCCGGCAGATGGAACAGGTTCGGCGTCGACAGCGTCGCATCGATCGTGTCGAGCTTCGAGATGCCGAGGTTGTTCGCTTCCTGATAGAGACCGTTGAACGCGTTCGGCGTCGCGGCCGGGTTCGCGAAATTCAGCGTGCCGTTCTGGTAGATGTTGTTCAGCGCATTCACGTTCAGCTGGTTCGTGAACACGTTCGATACCGTGCTCTGCGAATGGCTGACCGACGTCGCCCAGTCCCAGTCGCCGTACGGCAGCGTAAACGACCCCTTGATGCCGGCGGCCGCCCGCCAGTAGTTGGCCCAGGTCTTTTGCGCGACCGTGTTCGGAAACGCGTAGGTGAGCGGCGTGGCCGCGCCCGTCGTGTTGTACGGGTTGCTGGCCGGTACCGTGTAGTTGAACGGCGACAGCAGCTTCGTCTGCGGATTCCAGACGAGCGCCGGGTTCTGCGAGTTGCCGATCACGTTGTTCCACAGGCCGTCGTTGGTCGTGGTCGTGTTGTAGCTCTCGAGGAAATCCGCGAACGCGGTCGTCTTGTCGTCGATCTTGAAGTCACCATGGAGCTTCGCGTTCAGGCGCTCGGTCATCGGCAGGATCGACGTGCTTTCCGCCGTGTTGTACCCGCAGATGGTGCCCGGCAACCCGGCCGACAGCGAATTCGACGCGGCCGGATGAACCGAGCCGCCGAACGGGCAGCCGCCGGTCAGCGCCTGCGCACTGCCGTCGGGCATGTTCCAGTACGACGGCGCGAGCAGCGAGAAGCCGCCCGGCTTGCCCGTGAAGTCCTGGTTGCGCGTGGAATCACGGTCGGCCAGCGTGAAGCCGTTCGACTTGTAGTAGCTGAGCGCGGCCGTCACGTTGAAGCGGTCGGCGTTCAGGTCGCCGAAGCCACCGAGCACGCCGAATTTCATCGTGCCGTCGCCGTTGCCGGCGTTGATCGCGCTGCCGAGGCTGCCGTCGAGCTGCAGGCCGCGGAAATTGTGTTTCGTGATGATGTTGACGACACCGCCGATCGCGTCCGAACCGTACTGCGACACGGCGCCCGTCTTCACGATTTCGATCCGCTCGATGTCGTTGAGCGGGATCGTGTTGAGGTCGAAGAACGAATCGACACTGTTCGAGAAGAATGCATACGGCGCGACGCGCTGGCCGTCCACCAACACGAGCGTGTACTTCTCCGAGAGGCCGCGCAGTGCAATGCCGGCCGCGCCGGCCGCGAAGTTGCCCGATTGCCCTTCGCCCCAGCTATTTGCCGAGTTGGCTGACGCATCGCGCAGGAAGTCGGCGACGGTCACCGCGCCGCTGGCCTGGATTTCCTTCGGCGTGATCGTCTGCACCTGCTGGAAACCCGTCTTGTCGGCTTGCCGGATCAGCGAGCCCGTCACTTCGAACCGCTTGATCTGCGCGACCTTGCCCTGCCCGCTCGCGGCGGGTGCGGCCGGCGTCGCGTCGGCTGCCGCGCCGGCCGATGCATCGGGCGCCGCGGGCGCTTCAGTGCCCGTGGTAGCGGCGGCCCCCGCCGTGCCGCCCGCCTGCGCGACCGTCACGGGCGCGCCGATCGCGACCGCATCGGCGATCGCAACGGCGCCCGGCACCGGCTGGCTCTGGGCGAACGCCGGCGGCGCCAGTACGGCCGTCAACGCGAGTTCCGCCCAGACTATCCTCTTGATGGCCAACGCCAACACTCTCTGCTTCATCTTGTTCCCTCTCGCTCGCAGTAAGACCCCACCTGCTGTGCGCCGGAACCTTGTGAATTCCTTGCGCGTCCTGGGTGCCCGTGTACCGGAACCCGCGATTGCCACGCTTTCGACTGCCACGACTCGAACGGATCGGCCTCGGGTCACCGCACCATCCAGCGTCACCGTCTTTTTCTATTTTGATTCGACATGCTAAACACCTACATTGAGCGCATTGCCTGCTTCTTCCCGATTCGACGTCCAGTTGGTTCTATACGACACGAACGTGCGCGTGCGCCGTACTGCACACCCTCTGCCGTCGATCGGGTACTTCTCCTTCCTGCCGGCCGCGTTCGCTAGAACAGCCTCGGCGTGCCGACCCAGACGATCACCGCCTCTTCGTCGGCCGTGTTGCGCCACGCATGCGGCATCGTCGATTCGTAATGCGCGGTATCGCCCTCGTTCAGCGTGAACGTGCAATCCTCCAGCGTCAGCGCCAACTGCCCGCGCAATACGTAGACGAACTCCTCGCCGGCATGCGTCGTCATCTCGGACGGCAATTGCCCCGCCGGCATCCGGACGAGAATCGCGTCGAGCTTGCGGCTGTCCACCGGGTTCGTCAGCCTGGCGAACCGGCTGGCCGAGTTCGTGAACTGGAAATACCGCAGCGCGTTGCCGCGACATACCGAGCGTGCTTCCGTCGGCGTGTCGATGAAGTACTGCATCGTCACGCCCAGCGCCTTCGCGATCCGCACCAGCGACGTGATCGACGGCGTCGCCCGCCCGCGCTCGACCTGCGACAGGAACGGCTTCGAAATGCCGGCGATCGTCGACGTTTCGTCGAGCGTGAGTTTCAGGCGCTGGCGCAGCGCCCGGATCTTGTTGCCGAGCGACACGGCGACGAGCACCGACTCATCAGGGGGCAAAACCATGGAAAGACGGTCCCTCGCAGTCGAAATCGGTTTGATGTCGTCAAGCCTCGACCGATGCCGTGACACGACCGGCCCGGCACGATCCCCCGCTGCACGCTGTCGCGACGTGCATGCCACGCGCGGTGCGGCAGCGCACTCGCGTCGCGCGGTCGCGCAGCATTCGCCCATTTCATTCGGTTTACTAATTAACAAGGTTGCCCCTTTCCTTTGGCTGGCCTGCCCGTCGTGCATCGGTGCGATCGCGGCGGCACACCGCTTGCCGACCGCGCCCGCGTTGCGCGCGGCCGTGCAACTTCCGTTGCGTTACCGGGAGGCGACCACCGTCCAGAGCCGCGCGAGGTCACCGGAACCGTCGGTGCCCTTGACCGTGCGCAGCACCTGGACTGCACGCGCTTTCTGGCCGGCCACGTAATACGCCTCGCCGAGCCGCAGCCGCGCCGCATCGGGATGTTCGAGACCGCCCTTCGCGATCGCCTGCTCCATCATCGGCAGCCCCTGCTGCGCATGGCCCTCGAAGACGAGGTTCATGCCCGCGTCGATCGGCGCTGCCGGCGTCGTGGCGTCTCCGCCCGATTGCGCGCGCTTCGCCGCGAGCGCCTGCAGCCGCTTCTCGCGATCCGCCTGCGCGTCCTTGCCGAGTACGCCGGATGCGAACCCCTGGTCGATCACCTGCTTGCCCTCGGCGGGCGACCCCGCCACCAGCGCGAGCTGCGTCATTTCCATGTACGCATTGGCGGTCGACAGCGAGCCCGTTGCGCGGCGCAACCGGTAGATGTCGAGGTCGAGCGACGGCAGATAACCGGGGTTGCCGCGAATGGCCGTGACCATTTCGTCCCAGTACGCGGGGCTCGGGTGGTAGGCCACCAGCAGCCCGAGCGCAGCGCGATATGCGTTGCCGTCCTTCACTTTCTGCGCGCAGGTCGCCAGCATCTGCAACTGCCCTTCATCCGGTGCGTGTCCGCCGTTCGCCTGCGCGTCGGTGCTCGCTTTCAACTGGCTCACGAGCGGTGCGCAATCGTTCGACAGGTAGTAAGACTGCGTGAGCAGCGTGCGCATTTCCGGATCCGAGCCACCCGCCTTCAGGTAGCGCTGCGCGACGCGGATCGCCAGCGGGTAGTTCTTCTGCTGGAAGTAGATGCCGGCCAGCGCCGCCGTGGTCCGCTGCTCGTTGTCGCCCGAGAGCCGCCCCGAGTTCAGCACGCTCTCGTACGCCTGCGCGGCCGTGGCCGAGTCGCCGGCCGCCATCGCTGCCGCGCCGCGCATTTCTTCCACCATGGTCGTTTCGTACGGCGTCCGGTTCGGCACGGCGGCCGCCTGGGCGATCTTGCCCAGCGCGTCGCGATACTTGTGCGCCCGGTACAGCTCCTGTGCAGCCGCCAACGGCTTCGCCACGTCCGGCCGCAGCACGTCCGCCGGCAGCGCCGGGCGGCCGAGCAGGGCCGCCGCGCCGAGCGTCGTCACCGCCATCATCCGTTTCCATCGTCGCTGGTTCATCGGCTCGTCCGTGTCGTCATTGCATGAACTGTTCGTTACCGATCAGGCCGATCTTGGTCGCGCCCACGCGTTGCGCGGAGGCGAGCACGGCGGCCACGTCCTTGTACGGCACCAGCTTGTTGGGGCGCAGATGGATCTCCGCCTGCACGGGTTCCGCCGCCACCTGGGTCAGTTTCGACTCGAGCGCCGCACGGTCCGGCACCGGTGCGCCATTCCACGTCGTCGTGCCGTCGAAATCGATGTCGATCTGCACGATTTCCGGCGGCGCGGCCGGCGGCGGCGGATTACCGACCGGCAGGTCCATCTTCACCGAATGCATCTGAATCGGGATCGTGATGATCAGCATGATCAGCAACACCAGCATCACGTCGATCAGCGGCGTGGTGTTGATATCGACCATCACTTCCGGTTCGGCATTGCTCCCGCCCGAAGGCACATTCATTCCCATCGTCGACTCCTGTCGGCCAGCGTTAGCGCTTTAGCGCTTACGTGGATCCCATGCTTCGCGGTCGACCGGCGTCAGCGCTTCAACGCTTGTCGCCAGCCCCTTGCTCCACCACGATTCCGCCGTGCGACTATCCCCCGCGCGCCGGCGGTTCCGTAATGAACGACAGCTTCGCGATCCCCGCGCGCTCGCACATCGTGACCACCCGGCCGATGAACTCGTAGCGCGTGTTCTGATCGCCCCGCACGTGGACGCTCGGCTGCGGCTGCTGCTGCGACACGCCCTTCAGTTTCGCGAGCAGCGTCTGTGCATCCACCAACTGCTCGCCCCAGAAGAAATCGCCGTCGCGGTTCACCGCGATCTCGATGCTCTTCGGCGTCGTCTGCAGCGGCTGCACCGTCTCCTTCGGCAACTGAAGCTGGATCGTGTGCGTCACGACCGGAATCGTGATCAGGAAGATGATCAGCAACACCAGCATCACGTCGACGAGCGGCGTCGTGTTGATGTTGGCGATCACCTCGTCGCTATCGTCCTGCCCGACGTTCATGGCCATCGCGCGTCTCCGTCAGCCGATCAGTTCGCGAGCGACGCAGCGGCCGGCGACGATGACGACGCGCGTACCGGTCGCCGATTGCCGGCCAGCAGCACCGTGTGCAGCTGCGCGCCGAAGTTGCGCACCCGCTCCATCACCGACTTGTTGCGCCGGACCAGGAAGTTGTAGCCGAGCACCGCCGGCACCGCGACGGCGAGGCCGATCGCGGTCATGATGAGCGCCTCGCCCACCGGGCCCGCGACCTTGTCGATCGACGCCTGCCCGGCGATGCCGATGGCCGTCAGCGCGTGATAAATCCCCCAGACCGTGCCGAACAGCCCGACGAACGGCGCGGTGGAGCCCACCGTGGCCAGGAAGGCGAGCCCGTCCTGCATCCGGTTCGACACGTTCGTGATCGAGCGCTCGACCGAGACGTCGATCCACGTGTTGCGGTCCACCGCTTCCAGCAGCGCGTCTTCATGATGCTCGCCGGCCTCGATCGCCGTTTCGGCGATGAACCGGAACGGCGATGCCTCGTCGAGCAGCTTGGCGCCCTCGGCCAGCGACGGCGCGGTCCAGAGCTGCGCATCCGCCAGCTTCGCGCGGCGATTGGCGCGCAACTGCTCCAGGAACTTCGTGATCATGATGTACCAGCTGCCCATCGACATGATCACCAGCAGGATCAGCACGAACCGGGCGACGAAGTCGCCGTTCTTCCATAGCGCGCCGAGCCCGTACGGATTCTCGACCGCTTCCGTCGCGGCCGGTGCAGGCGGCGGAGCCGGCTCGGCAGCGGCCGGAGCCGGGGCCGGTGCGGCCGACGGCGCCGCGGCCTGCGTCAACGTGCCGGCCGCACCGCTTGCCTGCGCGTGGGCGAGCTGCGGTGCAACGAACCCGTCGATTGCGGCGACGGACATCAGGATGCTTGCCGCCAGCGCGGCCAGTGAACGCTTCGTCATACCCCACTCCAGTTATTTCGGTGAACTTAATACATCAGTTCGAGATGGTTTTCGCCGGCCCGGTTTGCGCCGGGCCGCCCACTGCATCAATTCAGATTGAACGAGAACGGAACCTGGACCCGTACCGACTGGCCCTGCGCGACGCACTTGAAGCGCTTCACGGTGTTGAAGGCAGCACGATCGAGGATCGGATCAGCCGACTGCGCCACGCGCTCGTTCGTGATGTTCCCTTCCGCATCCACGACGAATTCGATCGTCACGTCGCCCGTGATGTTGTTTTCCTGCGCTTCTTTCGGATACTGGATCGACGCGCGAAGCGTGTCCGAATTCGGGCAGACGACACCCACGTCATGGCTGACGGGCTTGGCCGGCGCGGGAGGCGCCACGACCGGCGCCTGCACGGCCGGCGCGGACGGTACCGGGGCCGACTGGTGCGTGATCGTCGCCTGCGGCGGCGCCTGCACCGGCACTTCCGGCGGCGGGATGAACGGCGGCGGCGGCGGCGCGAATTTCGGCGGGGGGAGCTTGACCACGGGCATCGGCGGTGGCGGCGGCGGCTTGACCGGTTCGATGATGCGGGTTTCGATCGGGTGCTGGATCACCTGCACGACTTTCGTCGCGAGGCCGTTGAGCAGCGCGTAGATCAACACGGCATGCAGCACCAGCACGATTCCGATGCCGCCGAACCGGCGTACCGGATTCTGTTGCTTCTTGCCGAACTCTCGCGGACGGCCCAGCGTAGCCAGTCCGCTGTTCGACGTAACCAGACGTTCTTCGACTTTCATGCCCACCATCCATCCCCCAAGCGATTCGCCCAGTTTCGGATCGCTGCCGGCGGCGAAGCCAGGTCGGCATCGCCACCGCAACTACCCGAACATTTCATTTCAAATTCAATTAGCAATCCGAATTGAAAGAATCACATTCGAATTCCAATTCATTCTTTTTCACGGAATCGTTCCGGCCGGCGCGACCCGGCTTTACAACCGGAAAACCACGCGCCTGCACGTTCAGGCAATTGTCAGCTGAGCGGGCGGCACCTCGTATTTCGTCTGACGATTGGTCATTCGTTACGCGGTGATGTCAATGGCGCCGTTCACTTGGGTGCAGAAGATAGCAAGGAAAAAATTTTGACGTCAAACTTTATTTGATGCCCGAATACAAAGTTTGGAGGGTTTATTCAAATAATATTCCGGTAAGCACAAATGAAACATTTATTATAAAAACGGTAATTGAACTGTATGGATATATGCGGAAACGGATACTAATTTGTTCCGACATACATATCGGCATATTTCCTGCCCCGCATCGAAACCAGCCGCCATGGAAGCGGCCGGGATGGTGCGTGCCCTTCCCTCGTCAACGTCCGCATCGGTGACGCGATGCGCTGCTCGGCCACATCACGCCAGCCGACACTGCTTCCTCGAAACATCCGACGCATCACTGATATCCGAACGGTTAATTCGGAATGCGATTCAACATTCAAGTCGATATTTCCATAAGAAAATCCATCACAATAACTTCGCATACCGAATTAACTATGCAACGACACAACCCCTGCCCGGACACTCGACCCTGTCACCCGGGCATCGACCAGCACCCTTGCGCCGCGCGCGTCAGGAGTGCATGCCCTGCATCTTGTGCGAGAAATGCGCGCGCTCGGCCGTCTCCATCAGCATCAGGAATTCGTCCTGCATCATGTGGATCAGTGCTTCGTGGTCGCCGGCTTCAAAATAGACTTCCGGCTGCTGCGCGAGACGTTCCTCGAGAAACGTCTTCATGCCGTACGCCATGCACACCGGCGGCAACGCGCCCATGTCGCAATCCTTGAACAGCTCGCGCAGCTCGACCTCCCGGGCAAGCACGAGATGGCGTCCCGTCTTCACCCAGAGATCCGACAGGCGCACGGCGTGCGTGGTCGGCAATACGGCGGCGACGTAGCCTTCGTCGTCTTCGAGGAGCACGGTTTTCGCGAGGCGATCGCCGGGAATATGCGCGGCGGCGGCCGTCTCCATGCTCGTATGGCTATAGGGGTGGTACACCACTTCGTACCGCGATGACTTCTGACGCAGGCAATCCTGCAGGGTGGCTGACACAGGCATGGCACACCTCGTCTGGGCGAAACGGGCGAACGGCGTTCGCTCCGGATTCGTTCAGCATAGGTCGCATTCCGGCGGATGGAAAACCTCGCCTCGCCCGCCGTTGCACGGACTCGACTCCCGCGTTCGGTCCCCCGGGTTTAGCCCCCTGGGTCCAGTCCCTTTTCGCGCAGCCATTCCCGATTGAACAGCCGCGTGCGATAGATGTCGCCACGGTCGCACAGCAAGGTCACGATCGTGTGCCCCGGGCCCATCCGTCGGGCCAGCCAGACCGCCGCCGCGACGTTGATGCCGCTCGATCCGCCCACGTACAGCCCCTCCTCGCGCAGTAACCGGTAGACCATCGTCACGCACTGCTGATCGTCGATCCGCACGGCGTCGTCGATCGGCGTGTCCGCAAAGTTCATCGTGACGCGCGTCGATCCGATGCCTTCGGTGATCGAACTGCCCTCCGCGGCGAGGTCGCCCGTTTTCACGTAACCGTAGAGCCCGCTGCCGTGCGGGTCGGCCAGCACGATCCGGACGTTCGGATTCTGCTCCTTCAGGTAACGGCTCACGCCTGCCAGCGTGCCGCCCGTCCCGGTCGAGCATACGAATGCATCGATCGTGCCCGCCGTATCGCGCCAGATCTCGGGCCCGGTCGTCTCGTAGTGCGCCTGGCGATTGACGACGTTGTCGAACTGATTGGCCCACACCGCGTTGTCGAGCTCGTCCGCGAGCCGCCCGGCAATCTTCTGATAGTTGTTCGGGTCACGGTAGGGCGCCGCCGGCACCGGGCGCACCTCGGCGCCGAGCGTGCGCAGGATCGCCATCTTGTCCGGCGATTGCGTGTCGGGAATCACGATCACGCAGCGATAGCCGCGCGCCGCGCAGATATGCGCCAGACCGATACCGGTGTTGCCCGCGGTGCCCTCGACCACGGTGCCGCCGGGCGTCAGCACGCCGCGCCGCTCGGCGTCGCGGATGATGTAGAGTGCCGCGCGGTCCTTCACCGACCCGCCCGGATTCATGAATTCCGCCTTGCCCAGGATCTCGCAGCCCGTCTCGGCGCTGAGCTTCGTCAAGCGAATCAGCGGCGTGCGCCCCACGCAGTCGACGAAGCCTTGTCGCACGTCCATGTCTTCCTCCGTTGCCGTCGTGCAGCGCACGCGCCACACACAACGAAGGATAGGCCGCCCTCGCGGCTTTCGTCGCCGGACGCCGCGTATTAAGCTTGAAGTGCCCATTGCGGCGCACGCGCCGCATCGCGAGACGAGGTCCGCCATGCTGCAACTGCAAACCGTTGCCGTCGACAAGCCCGAGACCGTGAACTTCATCCTCGGCCAGTCGCATTTCATCAAGTCCGTCGAGGACATCCACGAGGCACTGGTCGGCACCGTGCCCGGCATCCGCTTCGGGCTCGCATTCTGCGAGGCGTCGGGCAAGCGGCTGGTGCGCCACTCCGGCACCGATGCCGCGCTCGTCGACCTTGCATGCCGCAACGCCAGCGCGATCGGCGCCGGTCACGCGTTCATCGTGTTCCTCGGCGACGGATACTTTCCGGTCAACGTACTCAACGCGATCAAGGCGGTGCCGGAAGTCTGCCGGATCTATTGCGCGACCGCGAACCCGACCGAGGTGATCGTCGCGGAAACCGCACAAGGACGCGGGATCGTCGGCGTCGTCGACGGCTTTGGGCCGCTCGGTGTCGAAAATGACGACGACATCCGCTGGCGCAAGGACCTGCTGCGCACGATCGGCTACAAGGCGTAGGGATGCCCCCGCCCGCGGCCTGTAGACCTGGCTGCATGGAAGGCGCGTTGCGGCTGGGATTTCAGGACGGGCGACGCTCAGACCGTTAGTTGCGTTTATGACTACAGAAGCGCGCCGCCCTGCGCGTCGTGTCACCGCTGTCCGCCTGCCCTATACTGCCCGCAGCAGACTGACTGACGGCGCGCTGACGCACCGGCCGCCGCGAATCTTCCCGGAGCCGCCATGTATTACCAGTTGACCTACGAACTCGTCGACGATTACCTGTCCCGTCGCGAACCGTTCCGCGCCCAGCACCTCGCGCTTGCGCAGGCTGCGACCGAGCGCGGCGAACTCGTGCTCGCCGGCGCGCTGTCGGACCCGGCCGACCAGGCCGTGCTCGTGTTCGAAGGGGATTCGCCGGAGGCGGCCGAGTCGTTCGCGCGCGCCGATCCGTACGTGCAGAACGGCCTCGTGAAATCGTGGCGCGTGCGTCCGTGGCGGGTCGTGGTCGGCAAGCACGCGCCGCCCCGCGCGTGAAGCGAGACTACAGCCACCCTGCCCGCTTGAATCGCCACCACAGCGCGAAGTCGGCCACGACCATCACGGCGATGCAGCCGTAGAAGCCGTATTTCAGGTGCAATTCGGGCATGTTCGCGAAGTTCATCCCGTAGATGCCGGCGATCATCGTCGGGATCGCGAACAGCGCGGCGAACGAGCCGAGCCGCTTCGTCACCTCGTTCTCGGCCAGCGAGATCATCCCGAGATTGACCTGGATCGCCGTGACCACCATCTCGCGCCGCCCTTCGATCGTCTTCACGATCCGCTGCAGATGGTCGTACACGTCGCGAAAGTACGGCTCCATACCGCTGCAGATTTGCGGAATGCGCCCGCCGGTGAGCTTCGCCAGCGGCTCGATCAGCGGCGCCGTGTGCTGGTACAGCATCACGAGCCGGCGCTTCAGCGAATAGAGATCCTCGATGATCGCGCGCGAGGAAGCGGGCGTGGCCTTCGCGAAGATGCGGTCCTCGAGTTCCTCGAGTTCGGTGCCGAGTGTTTCGAGGATCGGGAAATAGCGGTCGACGACCTGGTCCATCAGCGCGTAGAACACGAATGCCGAACCTTCCTGGAGCAGATGCGGCTCGCGCTCGCAGCGCTTGCGCACGTCGCGAAAATCGTGCTCGGTATGGTTGCGGATCGACAGCACGTAGTTCGGGCCGACGAACACGTTCAGCTCGCCGACATTGAATTCATCGTCGTCGTCCAGCTCGACCGTATGCAGCACCGCGAACAGCGAATCGCCGTACTCCTCGATCTTCGGTCGCTGATGCCCCTTGCGGGCATCCTCGAGCGCCAGTTCGTGCAGCCCGAATTCCTCGCCCATCAGGTCGAGTTCCTCGGGTGTCGGATCCTTCAGCGCGACCCACACGAAGCACTCGGGCTTCGACACGTAGTCGCTGATGGCGTCGATATCGATGTCGGCCAGCTTGCGGCCGTCCTGGTATGCAGCACAGTTGATCAGCATGGTGTTCGTGACGTTGCGGTTTGCGCATCAGTTTACCGGTTTGCTGCGCGGGCGGCCCGTCTTGCGCGGCACGGCGATATTGGTCATGATCGGGCTGCGTGCGCCGCAGCATGCGCACCCGGACACTTCGCCCCCAGCCGCACGGCCGTGCGGCCCAACCGTCAAGGAGACAGACCCATGTGGTATTTCTCGTGGATACTCGGCATCGGCGTGGCGCTCGGCTTCGGCATCATCAACGCGATGTGGCTGGAAGCGGAAGTCTTCTCGCGCGGCGACAAGCGCAGCGGCGCGTCGGGCCCGCGCTCGGGAGGCAAGGCTTCGTGACGCATCTGGTGTTCTTCTGCGGTCACGCCGGCACCGGCAAGACCACGCTCGCGAAGCGGCTCATCGGGCCGCTGATGCGCGCGACCGGCGAGGCCTTCTGCCTGCTCGACAAGGACACGCTGTACGGCCGCTACAGCTCGGCCGCGATGGGCGCGCTCACCGAGAATCCGAACGACCGCGACAGCCCGCTCTACTTGAAGCACCTGCGCGATCCCGAATACCAGGGCCTGCTCGACACGGCCCGTGAAAATCTCGCGCTCGGCATCGGCGCGCTCGTGGTCGGCCCGCTGTCGCGCGAAGTGCGCGATCGCCGCATTCTCGATCGCGCGTGGCTCGGCATCGCGCCCGACGTCAAGCTGACGGTCGTCTGGGTCCACACGTCGGAAGACGTCGCGCACCAGCGGATCATCGCGCGCGGCAACCCGAACGACGCATACAAGCTCGCGCACTGGGATGAATACCGGCAGCGCCGCTTCGTGCCGACCGGCCACGAATGCGACGGTATCGTGATGTTCGACAACACCGCGCCGTCCGAAGCCGACGTCGATACCTTGCTGTACCGCATCGCGCCGCCCCCGTCGGCGGCCACGATCGTCCCGCCGCTGCCGGCCTGACCGGCGCCTCTTTTTCGTCACCCGCAAAAAACAACGCCGGAAGCGCTGCTGCGCTCCCGGCGTCGTACGGCCCTCGTGCCAGAGGCTGACGGGTGGTCAGGCCACTTCGTGCACGCGCTCCATCGTGCCGCCTTCGTACAGCTTGCCGAAGCGGTTCGACAGGAACGCCTTCAGCGACACCTTTTCCTGCGGGATGAAACCGCTCTGCGGCAGCTTCTTTTCGCGGAACAGATCCAGCACCGCGCACATCGCGCCGGCCGTCGTGATCTGGATCGCGCTCATGTGCATCCCGCACACGTCCTTCGCGAAGATCTTGCGCGTGAACACGTCCTGCACCAGCTGGCCGTCCTTCACGCCCGTCACCGTGATGAACACGAGCACGACGTCCTGCTTCGTCGACGGCACCGCGCGGCGCATGATCGACTTCAGCGTGTCGCGGTCGGTCGACAGGCGCAGGTCTTCGAGCAGGAACTGCACGAGATCGCGGTGGCCCGGATAGCGCACCGACTTGTAGTCGAGCGTCTCGACCTTGCCCGACAGCGTCTCGCACAGCGTGCCGAGGCCGCCCGACGTGTTGAACGCTTCGTATTCGGTACCGTCGAGCGAGAAGTGCTCGAGGCCTTCGAGCGGCTGCACCCACTGCTTGCGGCCGTCGCGGATCGCTTCGCACGGCTGGCAGTATTCGTTGATCAGGCCGTCGACGCTCCACGTCAGGTTGTACTTCAGCGCGTTGGTCGGATACTCGGGCAGCGCGCCGACGCGCATCTTCACGTCGCGCACTTCGCTGAAGCCGTTCACCAGTTCGTGTGCGGCGAGACCGATGAAGCCCGGCGCGAGGCCGCACTGCGGCATGAACGCACGGTCGGAGCCTTCGGCCAGTTCGCGGATCGCGTGGGTCGCGCGCACGTCTTCGGTCAGGTCGAAGTAGTGGACGCCGGCAGCCTTCGCGGCGGCGGCCACGTTGACCGCGAGGTAGTAAGGCAGCGCGTTGACGAGCGCATCGAAGCCCTTCACGGCTTCGCGAATCGCGTTTGCATCGGCCGAATCGACCCGTTGCGTCGCGATGCCTTCGCGCGACAGCTTCGCAAGCGCATCCGCATCACGGTCGAACGCGACGACTTCGTAGTCGCCCGTTTCACGCAGCATGTGAGCAATGGTGTGGCCGATCAGACCTGCGCCGACGATGGCGATTTTCATGCGCTTATCTCCTGAAGATGGGTTGGTGTTGTGAACGGCGTTGAGCCATGAACACAGTGTAGGGACGCGCAAAATCAGTTCCAAGACGAAGAATGATGCGAAACGACCGATAATTTCGACGTTCCGACGATACATTTCGTCATAACGACCAATTCGTCTAAAAATCGTGTATCGGCGTTGGCGCAAACGCGCTGCCTCGGGCTGCGCTCTCGATGACAGCCGGGAAGATCAACCATGCAGTGCAGGACGAGCGAACCACACGCGCGCCAGGTTCGGCGAGCCGGTCGATGCAGACGAGCAAGGGGATACCGCGGAGCAGTGTCGGACGACGCGGAGGAAGCGGAGGAAGCGTTATCGCCCGAGCCCGTCATGAAACGCCGTGGCGTCGAGCGCGAACACATGGCGCGTGTGATGGCGACGTGCGCAAACCACCGCATACGCCAAGGAAAGAAATCTTGCGCAGCAAATGCGCTCGCGCGATCGATCATGCGCGGGGCCGCGCGCGGCCCGTCAGCCGCCGATCGTCCCGCGATCGATCTTGCGCGACAGGATGATCGACGTCGTCGTGCGTTCGACACCTTCGAGCGTGCCGATCTGGTCGAGCAGGTCGTTGAGCCGTTCGGGCGAATCGGCGCGCAGCCAGGCGACGTAGTCGTACTCGCCGCTCACCGCGCACAGCAGCTGCACCTCGGGCATCCGGTCGAGCTTGCGCAACACGTCCTTGCCGAACTTCGGCGTGAGGATGATGCCGACGTACGCGTAAATGCTCGCGTCGAGCACGTCCTGCCCGAGCCGGACGCTGTAGCCGGCGATCACGTTGGTGCGTTCGAGCCGCGCGATGCGGGCGACGACCGTCGTGCGCGCGACGTCGAGCTGGCGCGCGAGATCCGCGACGCTGGCGCGCGCATCGGCCTGCAGCAGCGCGACCAATTGCCGGTCGAGATCGTCGAGTTGGTCGAGGCGGGGTGGACGCATGAGGCTGGGCCGGGGTACGACGCGCCGGCTGAGTGGAAGGTGACGCGATGATAGCGCCGAACGCCGGCCCACCCAAACGGCACCGCCATGATCCGGCCAGAACCTTTCAATTTCGATTCGTATCGGATGTAAGCAAGTGTCGCATTCACTGCTGCACCGCATTCAACGTGCTACTAATAGCAGGCGACGCGAGAAACGCGCTTGCGGCAGTTGCCGCCGCGCCCGCTCGCAAGACACCACCCCGGAGAGCCAACCATGAAGAAAATCTCGCTCACCCTCGCTACGCTCGTCGTTGCAGCCAGCGCGTTCGCGCAAACCCCGGCGCAGCCGCAGGCCCCCGCCCAGGCCCCCGCAACGACGGCCGCGGCATCGGCCCCGACCGCCGAGCAGCGCGCGGCGCGCCACGAAGCGCGCGTCGAGCAGCGCATCAAGTACCTGCACGACCAGTTGAAGATCACGTCGGCGCAGGAACCGCAGTGGAAGACGTTCGCCGATACGATGCGCGACAACGGCGACACGATGGGCCGCCTCTATCGCGAACGGATGGCCAAGCACGACGTGTCCGCACTCGACGACATGAAGCAGTACGCGGAACTGTCGCAGGCGAACGCCGACGGCGCGAAGAAGCTCGCCGACGCCTTCGCACCGCTCTACGAGAGCTTCCCGGCCGACCAGAAGGCGCTGGCCGACACGACGTTCCGCAGCTGGCTGCACCACGACGGCGAGCGCAAGGGCAAGACGAAGGGCAAGGAAGGCAAGGCAGCAGCCGCGCCGGCCGCCAGCGCCCCCGCGCAGCCCTGACGCCCTCCCTGCCGGCGCCGTACCGCCCGTCCGGGCCGCACGGCGCCGCGCCAGGCGACCGGCGCGTCACACGGCGCGCCGGATTCGGGATAAGCTCCCGGCTTTTACCGCTTTCCCGCCCTTCCCCGCCATGCTCGAACTCAAGCACCTCGACCTGCGTACCGATCCGCAGGCCCGTCGCGTCGTCAAGGACGAAACCGTCGCCGTTGCCTTCGCGGAGGCCGACGGCGAACTGATGAGCCTCGAAGGCCCGAACCGCTATGTGGCGGGCGACGCGCTGATCACGGGCTCGACCGGCGACCGCTGGGTCGTGTCACGCGCGCGCTTCGACGCCAAATACCTGCCCGCCGATCCGGCACGCGCACACGGTGAACCGGGCGCCTACCGGAACCGGCCGGCCGTCGTGCTCGCCCGCCGGATGGACGAGCCGTTCACGATCGCCCGCTCGGAAAACGGCGACACGCTGCGTGGCGTCGCCGGCGACTGGGTGATGCAGTACGCGCCCGGCGACTACGGTGTCGTGCAGGCGCAGCGCTTCGCGCAGGTCTACCGCGACGCGTAATGCAGCGCGCCGGCATGGCGCCGGCGCGAACGGTCACGCAAAGTCTTCGTCGAGTACGAGTTCAGTGTCGCGCTCGACGGCCTCGCCGGCCGCGTGACGCTCCTCGAGCGACCCGAGCATCGCTTCCGTATACGCATGCAGCACCGCATGGCTGCGTGCCCGCTGCATCGGCTTGAGCGCCAGGTAGCGCGCGAGCGCGGCCGGCACGATCCGGATATCGAGCGTCATCCGCTTCGGCGCCGAGCCGAAACGCATCGCGAGCCACTGCACGGACAGGAACCGCCCGCGTGCGTCGCTGTTTTCGGCGAAACGCGTCTGCTCCGGAAAGAGATCGCAGATCACGCGTGCGAGCGCGTCGAATTCCGCGCTCTGGCATTCGATCAGATAGTCATCCATCCCGTCTCTCCCGTCAGGCTGCCGATTGCGACGGCCGGCATGCCTTCATCAGCACGACGACCAGGATCGCGGCGAGCACGAAATACACGGCCTCGACCCAGCCGGCCGGCAGCACGCGCACCTGGTACAGCAACGCCGGCGCGGCCGCCAGCGCATGCAGCACGATCGCGAGCGGCAACACGCCCGCGCGGCCGGCGCGCACGCCGCGCCAGACCAGCACCGACAGTGCAAGCTGCAGCACGAATGCCGTGCAGCGTTCGAGCAGCAACAGCAGCATCGACTGCGCCGACAGCGTCGCAAGCATCACGTGCAGGCGCACGACGGTATCGCCCGGCAGGTCGGCGAGCTGCGTCTCGAGCTGGCCGCGGCTCGCGAGCCACGCGAGATACGACCACTGGCCCCATACGAGTACGCCGATGAACCATGCTTCGGCGCCACCGTGACCGATCCCGTAGCCGATTCCGCGGCTGTCGCCGGCCGGCGACGGGCCATAGCGCCGATTCAGGAAACGCATCCCGAGATAGCGGCCGACTTCCTCGAATACGGCCGTTGCGAGCGCGCTGTACGCGACGAACGCGAGCGGCTGTGTGAGCCAGCCATCCGGCGGCGTCTGGCTCAGCACGAGCCCGTGGAACGCGCGTTCGAGGATCATCGCAAACAGCGTGAAGACGGCCACGCCGACGATCGTGTCGCGGCGGTTCAGCGCCAGCGGCTTGCGCAGGAATCGGTAGAGGACGAGCGGCAGGAGCGCGATGATCAGCGTGGCGGCGATCAGCACCGCCAGCGTGACGGGAGCGACAGTCATGTATTTCCTTGTTCGGGGCAGCGCACCTGACGCGCTGCGTGCCCCGAATGATACTCAGCTTGCGGTCGACGCGCGCGCAACCAGCTCGCCCGGCAACAGCGAGACGCGTACGTCGCCCGCCGCGCCGTCGATCCGCTCGTGCACGAATTCGACGGCCTTGTAGCCGATTTCGTAGGTCGGCTGGCGGATCGTCGTGATCCCGATCAGCTCGGCCCATTCCGGATCGTCGATCGACAGCAGCGCCGCCCTCTGCTGCCAGGCGGAGCCGAAACGCGCGCGCAGGTGGCGCGCGATCGCGAGTGCGACCGGCGCGTTCGCGGCGAACAGCGCCGCGCGCACGCCGCGCCGTGCCGCGTCGTCGATGCGGGCATCGATATCGGCGAGCGCCGCCGTGACCGCGTCGGGCGCGTTCAGGTCGAGCACGACCGTCGACGGCACCGTCAGCCCGCGCGCCGCCAGTGCCGTGCGGAACGCGGCCTCGCGCAGTCGCCGCGAGCTGACGCGCTCGAACGGCTGCACGACGAAATGGATTGCGTCGAAACCGTGTTCGACCAGGTGCGCGAGTGCCGTTTCGATCGCGTCGGCGTTGTCGAGGCCGATCAGGTCGGCCTCGAAGCCTTCGACCGTGCGGTCGACGAGCACGGCCGGGATGCCGGCGCCGCGCAGCGGGCGCAGCACGTCCTCATCGGCGCCGAGCGCGTTGACGATCAACCCTTCGACACGGTAGGTCGTGAGCAGCTGCAGGAAGCGGCGCTCCATCTCGACTTCGTTCGCCGCGTGACAGATCAGCGGCATGTAGCCGAGTGCGTGGCACGCGGCCTCGACGCCCTGCAGTACTTCGACGGTATAGGGATTGGTCAGGTCGGCCGCGAGCATGCCGAGCAAGCGGTTGCGGCCGCGCTTGAGCCCGCGCGCCATCTGGTTCGGCCGGTAGTTGAGCCGCGCGATGGCCGCTTCGATCCGCTGGCGCAGATCGGTGGACAGCACGTGCGTCTCGCCGTTGAGGTAGCGCGACACACTGGTCTTGCCCGTGCCGGCCTCGCGCGCGACATCGCTGATCGTCGCCGGACGCGTCGTGGTTGGTTGCGAATCGGTCACTGTCGTGCCTCGCGACGTAGGATCCGCGCCGCTTCGTGAGCAGACGGACCTTTGTTGTTGGAAACGTAAGCCACCCGGTGGAATCTCCTGTCGGTCAGCGTTAGCGCTTTAGCGCTTACGCTGACCCCATGCTTCGCGGTCGATCAGCGTTAGCCCTTCAGCGCTTACGCTGGTCCCATGCTTCGCGGTCGATCAGCGTCTGCCCTTCAGCGCCGGCGCGTGGCACCCGCCCCGGTCACCTGCAACAGCAGTCGGCCGCACCGGACCTGGCGCGGATACCCGTCGCGGGACGCCGCCGGCAACGTTGCCGGGCCGTCGATGCGACGCGCGGGCGATCATAACGCAGCCAGCCCGCCGGCACCAAGATCATCGACTCTAACGAAGCCGGCCCCCCGCCGGACGGACATCGGCCGGTGGCCGACCCGCGACCCGCCGCGGCTCACGCGTGCGCGAGCGCATCCGGATTGACGAGATTCGTGCGCAGCGTGCCGGCCAGCGCGCCGACCAGGTTTTCCGCGGCACAGCGCGCCATCGCATGGCGCGTCTCGTGCGTCGCCGAGCCGATATGCGGCAGCGCGACGACGTTCTTCATCTGCAGCAGCGGCGAATCCGCCGCCAGCGGTTCCTTCTCGAACACGTCGAGCCCCGCGCCACGGATCGTGCCCGCACGCAGCGCGTCGATCAGCGCGGCTTCGTCGACTACCGGCCCGCGCGATGCGTTGATCAGGATCGCACCGCGCTTCATCTTCGCGAATTCGGCCGCACCGATCAGGTGGTGCGTTTCCGGCGAAAGCGGCACCTGCAGGCACACGAAATCCGACTGCGCGAGCAGTTCGTCGAGCGTGACGCGCCGCGCGCCGTACTGCGTCTCGGCTTCCGCGTGCGCGGAGCGGTTCGCGTACAGCACCTGCATCCGGAAACCGAGCGCCGCGCGGCGCGCGACCGCGCCGCCGATCCGCCCGAGCCCGACGATGCCGAGCGTCTTGCCCTGCACGTCGGTACCGTACAGGTCGGGGCCGATGCTGTGATGCCAGTTGCCGCCCTTCACCCACTCGGCCAGCTCGACCACGCGTCGCGCGGACGCGAGGATCAGCGAAAACACCGTATCGGCGGTCGACTCGGTCAGCACGTCCGGCGTATGCGCGAGCACGATCCCGCGCCGCGTGAGATCCGCGACGTCGAAGTTGTCGTAGCCGACCGAGATCGTCGACCACGCCTTCAGCCGCGGTGCGCGGTCGAGCATCTGCGGCGTGACCTTCAGGCTCGCGCCGATCGCGCCGTCCGCGTCGCCGAGCGCATCGGCGAGGGCTGCGGCGCCGTCGGCCTGCACGACGTCCGCATGCTCGCGCAGGTACGCGAGGACGTCATCGGGCAGCGGCTTGTACGCGACTATACGGGGCTTCATCTGATTCATTTTCCTTGCAGCGGCGTCGCGAGCGGATGCGTATCGCGCGCCTGGGGTTTGACGGACAGCGTGAGGATCACCGCGGCGACGAGCGCGGCGCTCATGAACGCATACGACGCGACGGGCGAGCCGGTCGCCCCGTTCAGGTAGCCGACGAAGTACGAGCCCACGAACGAACCGAGCGCGCCCATGCTGTTGATCAGCGCCATCGCGCCGCCGGCGACGTTCTTCGGCAGCAGTTCCGGCACGATCGCGAAGAACGGGCCGTACGGCGCGTACATCGCGGCGCCTGCCACGACCAGCAGCGCATACGAGATCCAGAAGTGCGACGAGCCGAGTGCGTACGATGCGGCAAACGCAGCCGCGCCGATCAGCAGGAACGGCCACACGAAACCGCGGCGGGAGCCGACCTTGTCGGACGCCCACGATGCGGCGATCATCGCGATCGTCGCGGCGAGATACGGCAGCGCGGACAGCCAGCCGGTCGCGACCATCCCGAGGTCGGAGCCGTTCTTGACGATCGACGGCAGCCACAGCACGAAGCCGTACACGCCGATGCTCCAGCAGAAATACTGTGCGCACAGCTTGATCACGGCCGGCGAGCGGAACGCTTCGCCGTAGTTGCGCACGGGCTTGATCGCTGCCTGCTCGGCCGCGAGCGCGGCGTCGAGGTCACGCTTTTCCTGCGCGTTGAGCCACGGCGAATCGGCCGGCTTGTCCTGCACGAGGAACCACCAGCACACGGCCCAGAGGACGGCCGGCACGCCTTCGGCGATGAACATGTGGCGCCAGCCGAATTCGTGCACGAGGTAGCCCGACACGATCGACATCCACAGCACGGTGACCGGGTTGCCGAGGATCAGGAACGTGTTCGCGCGCGAGCGTTCGTTCTTCGTAAACCAGTTGCTGATGTAGATCAGCATCGCCGGCATCACGGCCGCCTCGACGACGCCGAGCACGAAGCGGATCGCCATCAGCGACGGGATGTTGCTGACCACGCCCGTGAGCGCCGCGCAGGCGCCCCACAGGATGAGGCTGACGAACACGAGCTTCTTCACGCTGCGGCGTTCCGCATAGATCGCGCCGGGAATCTGGAAGAAGAAGTAGCCGAGGAAGAACAGCGCGCCGATCAGCGACGACAGGCCCTTGCTGATCCCGAGGTCCTGGTTGATGCCGGCCGCGGCCGCGAACCCGTAGTTCGCGCGGTCGAGGTAGGCGAGGCTGTACGTGATGAAGACGATCGGCATGATCGTCCACCAGCGGCGGGCAGCGAGTGTGTTGGCCATCAGAATGTCTCCTGTGTCGACCAGAGTTAGCGCTTTAGCGCTTACTCTGGTCCCGTACCTTGCCGTGCGCATGCACGACGAATTGAGTCCGCGGATTGTGCCGTGTCCGGCCTCTCATTGCGCGGTGAAGGTTTCCTCTAAGCGATCGGCGCGATTGCTGACGTTTTCGAATCGATCGAGCGCGGCGCGGGTCGGCAGCCCTTCCGAGTCGCCGATCACCTGGATCGCGAGCGCACCGATCCGGTTGCCGCGCGCCACCGCCTGCTCGATCGTCTTGCCCTCCAGCAACGCGCTGACCACGCCGACCGCGAAGCCGTCGCCGGCGCCGACCGTGTCGACGACGTTCTGCACGCGCTCGCCCGTCACCGTTCCGTCACGGCCGTCGGCCGTCCGGTAGTACGCGCCTTCCGCACCAAGCTTGATCACGACACCGCGCGCGCCCTGTGCAAGATAGAAGCCGGCGATGTCGGCCGGCGTGTCGTGCCCGGTCAGCTGCCGCCCTTCGGCGATGCCCGGCAGCACCCAGTCCGCGAGCGACGCGAGCGCGTTCAGCGTCTTCGCCATCACGTCGGCGGACGGCCACAGCGTCGGGCGCAGGTTCGGGTCGAACGAGATCGTCTTGCCGGCTGCGCGCATTTCGCGCGCGAGCCTGAACGCGAGCTCGCACGACGTCGCGGAGATCGCCGGCGCGACGCCCGTCAGGTGCAGGTGGCGCGCGCCGAGCACGTAGTCGGCCACGTAGTCGTCGCACGACAGGTGGCTCGCGGCCGAGCCCTTGCGGAAATATTCGACGGTCGGGTCGCTGCCGTCGTCGTTGCGCGACTTCAGCTGGAAGCCGGTCGGGTAACGCGGATCGACGGTCACGCACGACGCGTCGATGCCTTCGCGCGCCAGCGTGTCGAGCACGTAGCCGCCGAACGAGTCGCGGCCGACGCGGCTCATCCAGCCGACCCGGAAGCCGAGCCGCGACAAGCCGATCGCGACGTTCAGGTCGGCGCCCGCGACCCGCTTCGTGAATTGCGTCGCGTGCGCGAGATGGCCGGGCTCGGTCGCGACGAACATCGCCATCGCTTCGCCGTAGGTCACGACATCGAGTGCTGCTTTCATGAATGAACTCTCCAGGATCCTTCCACCGTCACGCGGTGGCGAGCCATGCAACGCGCCGGCATGCATCGCCCGCCAGGTCGGCCGCGTCGAACGGGAACTCGATGCCGCGCGGCGCGTGCTGCGGCAGCACCGCGAGCACGCCGGTCACGAGCGGATCGTTCGGGGCCGGCGCGGTGGCGAAACGGCGCGCGCCCTCGCCCGCGACCGCCTTGCAGTGAATGTATTCCACATGCGGCGCGAGCACTTGCGCGCAATCAAGCGGCGCTTCGCCCGGCCACTGCCAGTTGCCGATGTCGAAGGTCATCCCGAGCGCATCGGGCACGCCGGCCGCGGCCAGTGCGTCGAACAGCCCGCGGAACTGCGCGAGCGCGCCGCCGACCGGAAGCTGGCCGTTCTCGACCACCACGCGGGCCCGCGCGCCGCGCGACAGCGCGACGATGTCGGCCGCGTGCGCGTCGCCGGCGAAGCCGCCGAGCTGGAATTTCACGAAGCGCGCGCCGAGCGCGTCGGCTTCGGCGAGCGCGCTGCGCAATGCGTCCGCATCGAGCGCGCCCGTTTCCGTGTACAGGTTGGCCGGCGTCGAGAAGACCGACCACAGACCATGGCTGGCCAGTTGCGCGCCGAGCACGGCCAGCGCGCCAGGCGCGGCCGCCTCTTCCGACGCGAACAGTTCGCGCCGCACCTCGAAGCCGGTCGCACCGGACGCCGCCGCGGTCGCGATGAATGCGCTGTGGCCCTCCTGACGCACGCGGTCCATCCCGAATGCGCTCGCCACGATCACGATGTCTGTCATGTTGCCCTTTTTCACCGGAATGGAACCGGTTCCATTTGCTTGAGACGGATGGTGCGCTTCGCGTCAGACCCACGCCATAGAGGAAATCCCTAAGACGGGGCATGACGCAAACGCGCGCGCGCGACGGCGCGCATCGCGCGTTCCCGAGCCCGGTTCGGCCGCTCAGGCGAGGTCGTGCGCGAGGCTCATTTCGAGGAACTGGGCGGCGACCCGCGACGGCGCACTGCCGTGCGGCACGAGGATGGAGAAGTGACGGGTGAGCGGCTTGGGCGCGAGCGAGCGCAGGACGAGCGCGGCATCGTCGTGACGCAACGACATCGCCGAGACGAACCCGACGCCCATCCCGGCCCGCACGGCTTCCTTCACCGCCTCGACGCCCGCGATCTCGAACGCGACGCGCATCGGCGCCGCGCCTTGCGCGAACGCGCGCTCGACGAGTTGCCGCACCGCGGAGCCCGCCTCGCGCAGCACGAGCGGATGGGCGGCCAGCGCGTCGAGCGTGACCCCCGACGCATATTCCGGAGCGGCCAGCGGATGGCCAGTCGGCACGATCGCCACGATCTCGTCCTCGCGCCACGCGTGCACCGCGGTACCCGGCGGCAGTGCCTCGCCGGGCGGCCCTTCGATCATCGCGATATCGAGCGACGGCAGCGCGGCGACCACGTCGGCCGTGTTGCCGCTCATCGTCTGGATCGCCACGCGCGGCGCGCGCGGCTGGAACGCTGCGATCAGGTACGGCAACAGGTAACTCGCGGGCGTCGTGCTCGCGCCGATGCGCAGCGTACCGGCCTCGAGCCCGCGTACCGCGTCACGAAACGCACGCGCCTGCGCAAACGTGTCGCGCTGCGCCTTTGCGTACTGCGCGAGCTGTTCACCGACCGGGGTCAGGCGGATGCCGCGGCCTTCGCGCTGGTACAGCGGCTCGCCGAATTCGTCCTGCAGCAGCCGCAACTGGCCCGACACGGCCGGCTGCGACAGATGCAGCGCCACGGCGGCGTGGCTGATGTTCAGGTGCTCGGCGACGGCGGCGAACGTTATCAGTTGATCCGGGGTCATGGGGATAAATTATCGGCTTTCCCGATAGCTTACGTCACAAATCACAATTTTTCATATCGATATAACGAAATTAGGATTACAGCATCGCAACACGCTCCATCACGGTGCTTCCATGTCCACTGCTCCGAGTCCCCATCTCAGCCCCGCCGCGCCGTCGATGCGCGGCCAGTTGAACGGCGTGCTGTTCGTCGCGCTGTTCGCCGCGGCCGTCACGAGCCTGTCCCAGCTTCCCGCGATCGCGGGGCTCGGCCTGTCGCCGCTGATCGTCGGCATCGTCGCAGGCGCCTTGTACGGCAACGCGCTGCGCGACGGCATGCCGGCCAGTTGGGCAGCCGGCGTCAATTTCTCTGCGCGCAAGCTGCTGCGCATCGCGGTCGCGTTCTTCGGGTTGCGCGTGAGCCTGCAGGAAATCGCGCAGGTCGGGCTGCCGGGCCTGACGGTGTCGGTACTGGTCGTCGTCAGCACGCTCGTGATCGGCACCTGGGCCGGCATGAAGATCATGAAGCTCGACCGCGATTCCGCCCTGCTGACCGCCGCCGGCAGTGCGATCTGCGGCGCGGCCGCCGTGCTCGCATTCGAATCGACGCTGCAGTCGAAGCCGCACCAGAGCGCGATGGCCGTGGGCAGCGTCGTGCTGTTCGGCACGCTGTCGATGTTCCTGTACCCGATCGCGTATCACGCCGGGCTGCTGAACCTCGATCCGGCCGGCCTCGGCCTGTTCTTCGGCGGCACGATCCACGAGGTCGCGCAGGTGGTCGGCGCGGCGAGCGACATCAGCCCGCAGGTCGCGCACATCGCGACGATCGTCAAGATGACCCGCGTGATGCTGCTGGTGCCGGTGCTGCTGGCGCTCGGCTGGTGGCTGGCCCGCTCGGCCCGCGCCACCGCCGCCGGCGCGCACGGCAAGCGGAAGGTGGCCGTGCCCTGGTTCGTACTCGGTTTCCTCGGCTTCGTGATCGTCAATTCGCTGAACGTGCTGCCCACCGACGTCACCCACACGCTGAACGTGCTCGACACCTTCGCGCTGACGATGGCCATGACCGCACTCGGCATCGAAACCCGCGTCGCGCAGATCCGCGCAGCCGGCCCCCGGGCGCTGATGACCGGCCTGATCCTGTACGTGTGGCTGATCGCCGGCGGCTACGGGATCACCTGGGCCGTGCAGCACTGGCTTGGCTGAGTTGCCCGCCCGTGACACTTCGCGCGCCGCGCCCGACGGGAAGGTCCCGCGGGCGCGGCGCAGTGCTATGCTTCGCGTCGTTTTCCATCGCCCTCTTTCAGCCGTGCTCTCGTTCCTGCTGAAGCTGCGCACTCGCGCCCAAACGCTGTTCCGCCTGTCGGACGCCCATACGATGCTGATCTGGTCGGCCATCGTCGGCGTCGGCGGCGCCTTTGCCACGATGGCGTTCCGCGAAGGCATCGACCTGATGCAGCACCTGATCTCCGGGCAAAGCGGCAGCTTCGTGCAGATGGCCAAGCGCCTGCCGTGGTACGTGCGGTTCTGGATGCCGGCCGCGGGCGGCTTCCTCGCCGGCTGCGTGCTGCTGCTCGCGACCCGCGGCGCCAAGCAGGCCGCCAAGACCGACTACATGGAATCGGTCGCGCTCGGCAACGGCATCGTGCCGGTCCGCCAGAGCCTGTGGCGCAGCGTGTCGTCGCTGCTGACGATCGGCAGCGGCGGCTCGATCGGCCGCGAAGGCCCGATGGTGCAGCTCGCGGCGCTCGCCGCGTCGCTCGTCGGCCGCTTCGTGCACTTCGACCCGCCGCGCCTGCGCCTGCTGGTCGCCTGCGGGGCGGCCGCCGGCATCACGTCCGCGTACAACGCGCCGATCGCCGGCGCCTTCTTCGTGTCGGAGATCGTGCTCGGCGGCATCGCGATGGAAAGTCTCGGGCCGATGATCGTCTCGTCGGTCGTCGCGAACATCGTGATGCGCGAATTTGTCGGCTACCGGCCGCCGTACGAGATGCCGGTGTTTCCGGCCGTCACCGGCCCCGAAGTGCTGCTGTTCGTCGTGCTCGGCGCGCTGTGCGGCGTGCTCGCGCCGCAGTTCCTGCACCTGCTCGATGCATCGAAGAACCAGTTCAAGCGGCTGCCCGTGCCGCTGCCCGTGCGGCTCGCGCTCGGCGGCCTCGTCGTCGGCGTGATCTCGGTCTGGGTGCCGGACGTGTGGGGCAACGGCTACAGCGTGGTGAACCTCATCCTCCATTCGCCGTGGACCTGGCAGGCACTCGTCGCGGTGCTCGTGTTCAAGGTGATCGCGACCTCCGCCACCGTCGGCTCCGGCGCGATCGGCGGGGTGTTCACGCCGACGCTGTTCGTCGGCGCGGTGTTCGGCTCGCTGTTCGGGCTCGCGATGCAAGCCGTGTGGCCCGGCCATACGTCGGCGTACTTCGCGTACGCGATCGTCGGGATGGGCGCGTTCCTGACGGGCGCCACGCAGGCGCCGCTGATGGCGATCCTGATGATCTTCGAGATGACGCTCAGCTACCAGGTCGTGCTGCCGCTGCTGGTGTCGTGCGTATTCGCGTACTTCGTCGCGCGCGCGACCGGCACGACGTCGATGTACGAGATCACGCTGCATCACCACCAGGATGCCGAGGAACGCAGCCGGATCCGCACCACGCAGATGCGCGAACTGATCCAGCCCGCGCAGACGGTCGTGCCGCTCACCGCGAGCGTCGCCGACATGACGCGCGTGTTCCTCGAATATCCGGTGAAGTATCTGTACGTGACCGACGACGCCGGGCGCTTTCGCGGCGCGGTCGCGCTGAAGGACATCACGTCGGACCTGCTCGACAAGCGCGACACGGCCGACAAGACGGCCGCGCACTATGCGCACACGCCGTTTCCGCTGCTCACGCCCGACATGCCGCTCGCCACCGCGCTCGAACGCTTCATGGCGTTCCAGGGCGAACGCCTGCCGGTAATCGAAAGCGAAGCGGAGCCGACCCTCGCCGGGGTCGTCTACAAGACGTCGCTGCTCGATGCGTACCGGCGGATGACTGGCGAGCGCTGACCGGGCAACTCGCCGCCCGCCACCCACCGCCCGAGCGCGGCCCGAGGCCGGAGCCCGCTCAGTCCGGCGCGCGCCCGAGCACGACGCGCGCGAAGAACCCGGCCAGCACCGACTCGGCCACCTCAGCCGAAACATGCTGCGGATCGGCCGTGTAGTACGACTGCACGCCATCGCACAGGCACATCAGCCCGAACGCCAGCGTCTCCGCCGGCAGCAGCAGCGGCGTGCCCGCGCGCTCGGAGAAACGCCGGATGAACTCGGCCATCTGCAGGCGCTTGCCATGCAGGAACTGGTTGAAACGCACGCGGAATTTCGCGTCGCGCGCGGCCTGCAGCTTCGCCTCGCCCCACAGCAGCGAATATTCGTCGTCCTGAAACAGCGTCCGGTAATACGCGAGCGACATCGACTCCATCTGCTCGCGCGTCCCGCCCCCGTCGAAGATCGCCTGGAAATCGGCCTGCACCTCCGCGTGATTGCGCTCCAGCAATTCCAGCAGCAGGTCGGACTTGCTGCGGAAATTCGAGTAGAACGCGCCGCGCGTATAGCCGGCCGCCGCCGCGATGTCCTCGACGCTCGCGGCGACAAAACCTTTCTTCAGAAAAATACGGTGCGCGGCAATCAGCAGACGTTCGCGCGTCTGGTCCCTGCTCTGCTCGCGAGTTAAGCGCTGTGGTTTCATGGCGCGCAGTCTAGCACCCTTTACCTTTCGGATTCATCTTTGCATTCAGATACAGGTGTGTATTAGAATTCGCCACAGTTTCTGAAAGAAGGTGTCCGCACGCCCGTGCCGGCGCCGCTCGGGGCAAGCGCCCGCCGCGCTTGCCGGCTTCGTTCCGCTCTCGCTCTCACCTCATCTGGGGGTTTCGTGAATCGCTCCGGTTCCCGCGTCGCGCTGCTGGTCGGCGCCGCGCTCGTCCTCGCCGCCTGTCATCCGAAAGAATCCGCGCCGCCTGCCCCGCGCCCCGTCGTTGCGCTGCCCGCCCATGCCGACGACGCTGCCGTCGCCCGCACGCTCCCCGGCGAGATCCAGCCGCGCTACGCCACCCCGCTGTCGTTCCGCATCGCCGGCAAGATCATCGAGCGCAAGGTGCGCCTCGGCGATACGGTCAAGGTCGGCCAGGTCGTCGCGCTGCTCGATCCGTCCGACGTCGAGAAGAACGCCGCGAGCGCGCAGGCGCAACTCGATGCCGCGACGCACAGCCTCGCGTTCGCGAAGCAGCAGCTCGACCGCGATCGCGCGCAGGCGCGCGAGAACCTGATCGCGACCGCGCAGCTCGAGCAGACCGAGAACAGCTACACGTCGGCGCTCGCGCAGCGCGACCAGGCGCAGCAACAGCTCGCGCTCGCGAAGAACCAGCTCCGCTACGCGACGCTCGTCGCCGATCATGCGGGCTATATCACCGCCGAACAGGCCGACACCGGCCAGAACGTGTCGGCCGGCCAGGCCGTCTACCAGCTCGCGTGGTCCGGCGACGTCGACGTCGTCAGCGACGTGCCCGAGGCCGCGCTTGCATCGCTCACGCCGGGCCACGCGGCCACCGTCACGCTGCCGTCGCTGCCGGGCCGCCCGTTCGCCGCGAAGGTCCGCGAAATCGCACCGGCCGCCGATCCGCAAAGCCGCACGTATCGCGTGAAGCTCACGCTCGCCGCGCCCGATCCGGCGATCCGGCTCGGGATGACGGCCAGCGTCGCGTTCGACGGCGCACCGGCCGCCGTGGGCGCGCCCTCGATCACGCTGCCCGCGACCGCGTTGTTCCACGACGGCCAGCAACCGGCCGTGTGGGTCGTGCGCTCGAAGGACGACACGCTCGAGCTGCGCCGCGTCGACGTCGCGCGCTTCAACGAGCGCACGGTGACGGTGTCGCACGGGCTGCAGCCCGGTGAACGCGTCGTGCTGCAGGGCGTGCACACGGTCAGCGCGGGCGAGAAGGTCCGCGCGATCGCGCCGCTGCATCCGGAGGACTTCGCATCGTGAGCGTTTCCTACGAAGAAGGTCGCTTCAACCTGTCGGCGTGGGCGCTGCGCCACCAGGCGCTGGTCGTCTACCTGATCGCGCTCGCGACGCTCGCGGGCATTCTGGCCTACACCCGCCTCGCGCAATCCGAAGACCCCCCGTTCACGTTCCGCGTGATGGTGATCCGCACGTTCTGGCCCGGCGCGACCGCGCGGCAGGTGCAGGAACAGGTCACCGACCGGATCGGCCGCAAGCTGCAGGAAACGCCGGCCATCGACTTCCTGCGCAGCTACTCGCGCCCCGGCGAATCGCTGATCTTCTTCACGATGAAGGATTCGGCACCCGTGAAGGACGTGCCTGAAACCTGGTACCAGATCCGCAAGAAGGTCGGCGACATCGGCTATACGCTGCCGCCCGGCGTGCAGGGCCCGTTCTTCAACGACGAATTCGGCGACGTCTACACCAACATCTGGACGCTCGAAGGCGACGGCTTCACGCCCGCACAGCTCCACGATTACGCCGACCAGCTGCGCACCGTGCTGCTGCGCGTGCCGGGTGTCGGCAAGGTCGACTATTTCGGCGACCCCGGCCAGCGGATCTTCATCGAGGTCAACAACGCGCAGCTCACGCGCCTCGGCATCTCGCCGCAGCAGCTCGGGCAGGCGATCAACGCGCAGAACGACATCTCGTCGGCCGGCACGCTGACGACCGCCGACGATCGCGTGTTCGTGCGGCCGAGCGGCCAGTTCGACAACGTCGACGCGATCGCCGACACGCTGATCCGCATCAACGGCCGCACGTTCCGGCTCGGCGATCTCGCGACGGTGAAGCGCGGCTACGACGATCCGGCCGTCACGCAGATGCGCGCGGGCGGCCGTGCGGTGCTCGGCATCGGCGTCACGATGCAGCCGGGCGGCGACGTGATCCGGCTCGGCGAGGCGCTCGACGCCGAATCGAAGGACCTGCAGGCGCAACTGCCGGCCGGCCTCAAGCTGACGCTGGTATCGAGCATGCCGCACGCGGTCGCGCATTCGGTCGACGACTTCCTCGAAGCCGTCGCGGAAGCCGTCGCGATCGTGCTGGTCGTGAGCCTCGTGTCGCTCGGCCTGCGCACCGGGATGGTGGTCGTGATCTCGATTCCCGTCGTGCTCGCGGTCACCGCCCTCTTCATGTACCTGTTCGACATCGGGCTGCACAAGGTATCGCTCGGCACGCTCGTGCTCGCGCTCGGGCTGCTCGTCGACGACGCGATCATCGCGGTCGAGATGATGGCCGTAAAGCTCGAACAGGGCTATACCCGTGCACGCGCCGCCGCGTTCGCCTATACGAGCACCGCGTTCCCGATGCTGACGGGCACGCTCGTCACCGTGTCGGGCTTCCTGCCGATCGCGCTCGCGAAATCGAGCACCGGCGAATACACGCGCTCGATCTTCGAGGTGTCTGCGATCGCACTGATCGCGTCGTGGTTCGCGGCGGTCGTGCTGATCCCGCTGCTCGGCTTCCACCTGCTGCCCGAGCGCAAGCGGCAAGCGCATGAAGCGCACCTGCCCGACGACCACGAGCACGACATCTACGACACGCGCTTCTACCGGCGGCTGCGCGGCTGGATCGACTGGTGCATCGAGCGGCGCTTCGTCGTGCTGCTGATCACGGGCGCGCTCTTCGTGGTCGCGCTGATGGGCTTCACGCTCGTGCCGCAGCAGTTTTTCCCGAGCTCCGATCGCCCCGAGCTGCTGGTCGACCTGCGGCTGCCCGAAGGCGCGTCGTTCGCGGCGACGCTGCGCGAGACCGAACGACTCGAGAAGGTGATCGACAAGCGCCCCGAGATCGATCATTCGGTGAACTTCGTCGGCAGCGGCGCGCCGCGCTTCTACCTGCCGCTCGACCAGCGGCTTCAGCTGCCGAACTTCGCGCAGTTCGTGATCACCGCGAAATCGGTGAAGGACCGCGAGAAGCTCGCGACCTGGCTCGAAACCACGTTGCGCGAGCAGTTCCCGGCCGTGCGCTCGCGGCTGTCGCGGCTCGAGAACGGCCCGCCGGTCGGCTATCCGGTGCAGTTCCGCGTGAGCGGCGACAGCATCGCGACGGTGCGCTCGATCGCGGAGAAGGTCGCGGCGACGATGCGCGGCGATGCGCGCACCGTCAACGTGCAGTTCGACTGGGACGAGCCGGCCGAGCGCTCGGTGCGCTTCGAGATCGACCAGAAGAAGGCGCGCGAGCTGAACGTCACGTCGCAGGACGTGTCGAGCTTCCTCGCGATGACGCTGTCCGGCACGACCGTCACGCAGTACCGCGAGCGCGACAAGCTGATCGCGGTCGACCTGCGTGCGCCGCGGGCCGATCGTGTCGACCCGGGGAAGCTCGCCGGCCTCGCGCTGCCGACCCCGAACGGCCCCGTGCCGCTCGGCTCGCTCGGCCGCTTCAAGCCGACGCTCGAATACGGCGTCGTGTGGGAGCGCGACCGCCAGCCGACCATCACCGTGCAGTCGGACGTGCGCGCCGGCGCGCAGGGCATCGACGTCACCCATGCGGTCGACGCGAAGCTGAACACGTTGCGCGCGCAACTGCCGGTCGGCTATCAGATCAACATCGGCGGCTCGGTCGAGGAAAGCGCGAAGGCGCAGAAGTCGATCAATGCGCAGATGCCGCTGATGGCGATCGCCGTGTTCACGCTGCTGATGATCCAGCTGCAGAGCTTCTCGCGCGTGCTGATGGTCGTGCTGACCGCGCCGCTCGGGCTGATCGGCGTGGTCGCCACGCTGCTGCTGTTCGGCCAGCCGTTCGGCTTCGTCGCGATGCTCGGCGTGATCGCGATGTTCGGGATCATCATGCGCAACTCGGTGATCCTCGTCGACCAGATCGAGCAGGACATCGCGGTCGGCCACCGCCGTATCGACGCGATCATCGGCGCGACCGTGCGGCGGTTCCGCCCGATCACGCTGACGGCCGCGGCCGCCGTGCTCGCGCTGATCCCGCTGCTGCGCTCGAACTTCTTCGGGCCGATGGCGACCGCGCTGATGGGCGGCATCACGAGCGCGACCGTGCTGACGCTGTTCTACCTGCCCGCGCTGTATGCGACGTGGTTCCGCGTGAAGCGCGACGAACGCGACCCGCAGGACGGCCCGCCGCCTGGCGGCACCCCTGCCGCGCCGTCGGGAGTCTGACCATGGATCGATCGATGAACCTGAAAACTCAAGCCGTGCGGGCACTCGCGGTGGCGAGCCTCGCCGGCCCGCTCGCGGGCTGCGCCTGGTTCGCGCCGAGCGGCGAGCCGCCCGCGATGCCGTCGCCCGCGCACTATGGCGCCACGCCGCAAGCCCAGCAGACCGTGTCCGCGCAAGGCGTCACGCAGCAGTTCGAAGTCGGGGCAAAACCGGTGCCCGACTGGTGGAAACAGTACCGCTCCGACGCACTGAACGCGCTCGTCGACGAAGGGCTGCGCAACAGCCCGACGTTGAGCGCGGCATCCCACTCGCTCGATGCCGCGCGCGAACAGTTGCGCGGGCAGATCGGCAGCTCGATGCTGCCGTCGATCGACGCGGGCGGCCAGGCCACGCGCCAGCGTGCGCTCGGCGTGCCGATTCCCGCGCTCGGCGCGCCGACGCTGCTGTACGACACGTTCGTCGGGCAGCTGCAGGCGAGCTACACGATCGACCTGTTCGGCGCGTCGCGTTTCGCGAACCGCGCGCTGGCCCGCCGCGTCGACGTCAGCGCGTTCCAGCTCGAATCCGCACGGCGCGCGCTGGCCGCGAACATCGTCACCGCGTCGATCACGGTGTCGGTGCTGAATGCGCAGATCAACACGACCGAGCGGCTGGTCGCGCTCGCCAACGACCAGGCGCACGATGCCGAACGCCGTTACGCGCTCGGATCGGCCTCGCGCAGCGACGCGCTGAACGCGCGGCAAAGCGCCGACACGTTCGCGGCGAGCCTGCCCGCGCTGCGCCAGCAGCGCGACTCGGCGCGCCATGCGCTCGCGGTGCTGGTCGGCCGCACGCCCGACCGGCCGCCGGCCGATCTCACACTCGCCGACCTGCACCTGCCCGAACAGGTGCCCGTCGTCGTGCCGTCGGACCTGCTGCAAAGCCGCCCGGACATCCAGGCGGCCGACGCGGGGCTGAAGGCGGCCGCGGCCGAAGTGGGCCTCGCGACTGCGCAGATGTTCCCGCAGCTGTCGCTGTCGGCGGCGATGGGGAAAGGCGGCTTCAGCTGGCCGACGATGCTGTCGGGCGCCGGCTCGATCTGGAACATCGGCGCGTCGCTGAGCCAGCCGATCTTCCACGGCGGCGCGCTGCTCGCGCAGCGCCGCGCGGCGAAGGCGACCTACGAGGCCGCCGTCGACCAATACAAGCAGGCCGTGCTCGGCGCATTCCAGAACGTCGCCGATTCGCTCGCCGCGCTCGAGCACGATGCGGAGGCGCTCGATGCGTCGTCCCACGCCGCGTTGTCCGCGCGCGGTGCGTACGACGACGCGGCAGCCCGCGTGCGGCTCGGCGCGCTGCCGCCGTCGGCCGCGCGCGCCAGCGAGCTGCAGTATCGCAACGCACGGCTCGACGAGATCCGTGCGACCGGCGCGCGGTTCGCGGATACCGCGCGGCTTTACCAGGCGATGGGCACGCCGCCGGTCGACCAGCCCGGCCAGTCCGGCAAGACCGACAAGGCGGCCGACGCGTCCGCCACCGGCCAGCAAGCGCGCGCCGCCGGCGCCGACACCCCGCCTTCGCCGCAATAGGCCGGCCCTGCCATCGGGTGCGCGGAATCCCGCCGCGCACCCGATTTCCGATCTTCCGCTTGACCCTCACGTAGCGTAACGTTCGAGACTCCAGTGTGCGACCCGAATGGAGGAACGAATGCGACTGAAAGTGGGAGAACTGGCGAAACGCAGCGGGCTGACCGTCCGCACGCTTCATCACTATCACGCGATCGGTCTGCTGACGCCTTCGGCGCGCGCCGACAACGGCTACCGACTGTACGACCGCCACGACATCGCCCGGCTCCACCAGATCCAGGCGCTGCGTCGCTTCGGCCTGTCGCTCGCCGAAATCGGCGATCACCTGAACCAGCCCGACACCCCGCTCGTCGAGATCGTCGCGAAGCAGATCGCGCTGCTCGACCGTCAGCTTGCGCAGACCGCGCAGCTGCGCGAGCGGCTCGTGAACCTGCATGCGCAGCTCGCCGCGGGTACGGAGCCGGAGCTGGCCGATTGGCTCACCACACTGGAGTTGATGACCGTGTACGACAAATATTTTTCCGAGGAAGAACTCGCGCGCCTGCCGATGTACCAGAAGAGCCAGGCGGGCGACGCCGAATGGATCGCACTCGTCGACGAGGTGCGTGCGCTGCACGACGCGGGCGTGCCCGCCGAGGACGAACGCACCCGTGCGCTCGCCAGCCGCTGGATGGCGCTGCTCGTGCGCGACACGAACAACGATCCGCGGCTGCTGGCGAAGCTGAACCTGATGCACGAACACGAACCGGCGATGCAGTCGAAGATCGGCATTTCGACCGCGCTGCGCGACTATGTGCTGCGCGCGTCGGCGGAAACCAAGATGCGGATCTTCGAGAAGTACCTCACGCCGGACGAGATCCGCTTCATGCGGGCGCACTACGGTGAAGGCGCGATGGCATGGCCGCAACTGATGGGCGACGTGCGCGACGCGATCGAGGCGGGCGCCAGGCCGGATTCACCGGAAGGCCGTGCGCTCGCGCAGCGCTGGCTCACGCTGTTCTCCAGCTATGCCGGCAACGATCCGGCCACGCATGCGAAATTTCGCCAGGCGATGATGAACGAGCCGTCGCTGACGAAGGATTCGTGGATCGACGACACGCTGATCGGCTTCGTGCGGGAGGCGATGGCGCAGCTGGCGCCGGCGCGATGAACCCGTTGAGCGCGTTGAGCGCGTTGAGCGCATGACCGTGCGGGCGGCAGGCGGGTTTTCCGCGTGCCGCCCGTTTCACCATTGACAACCGGTATCGCGAACCGCATCCAGCGCGAGCATCGGCAGTGCGAGAAGGCCCGCGCCCGCATAAGTGTTCCGGCAATCGGCGCGATGCGCGCCCGACATGCCGTCGGCCAGCTTTGTCTCGACGGTACGGCGACGTGGCAATGTGCCGCCCGACGACGCGCCCAACGCACCGACCGCCGCCTGCGCCGGGCTGCGCACCGTGCGTTGCGGCGCGCCGATCGTATCGAGATCGCGACGCCAGTCGAGGTCGGCACGTGCGGCGGCTGCCGGTTGATCGCCGCGCCGGTCCGCGCTCGCGCCTGCAGTCGTCTCGCGTGGCCCGTCCGATGCATCCGATGAGGCACGCGCCGTCGTACGCGCATTCGCAACCGCACCGGAACGTCTCGCCGATTGCGCGACGCTGCGCCGGCCAGCGGGACCGGCTCGCCCGTTCTCGCGTGCCATCGCCACCGGCGACGGTCGCGCGGGAATCAACTCGACGTGCAGTGCGACCCGCGGCCGCTCGCGGGTTGTCGGGCCGGCCGCCGTCAATGCCCGTTGCAGCACGAACCATCCGAGCACATGAATCGATACGGACACCGCGACGGCCAGCGCGACGATACGCGGCCGCCGCCCGAGCGCATCGATACACCGCGTTCGCGCCGAGTCAGTCGGGCGCGCCGCCGTCATCGCTGAACGCGAGCAGGTCGCCCGGCTGGCAGTCGAGATAGCGGCAGATCGCATCGAGCGTCGCGAAACGAATGCCCTTGACCTTCCCTTGCTTGAGCAGCGACAGGTTCTGTTCGGTGATGCCGACGGCTGCCGCCAGATCCTTCGAGCGGACCTTGCGCATCGCGAGCATCACGTCGAGCTTGACTACGATCGTCATCGCGCGCCTCAGACGAACTGACGATGCTCGGCGTCGAGCTCGCTCGCCTGCCGGAGAATGTGCGCGATGATCGCGATACAGGCCGCGGTGAACAGCGCAACGACGTACGGCAGACCGAAACTGATGCTGACCATGCGCTGGCCGACCGGTTCGAGCATCGTCGCCCAGACAGTGAGCAACGGCTCGCATACGACGCTCAGCAGCACCCACAGGCCGATCGCACGCCCCGTCTTGCCGAGATGGCCGGCGGCTCGCACCGAGAAATAGTCGCGGCGTGCGTACGTACGGAACAGCGCGCGCAGATGACGAAGGCCGTTTGCCAGCGCGATGAGCGGCACGCTCGACAACAGGATGCCCACCGCCTTCTGCCACCACGGGAACGCGGCGACATCGACGCGCAGGTCGGTCAACACCGTATTGGAGATGCCGAATACGAAACCGGGACCCGATGCCCCGTTCAGCGACGGAAACAGCCAGCACGCAGCGTTGAGCACCATCATGCCGACGATGAACCCCAGCGTGACGGTGGCCATCTGCTGGCTGATACGGGCGATGCGATCGGAATGCATGAGGGGCCCTCGACGACAAATGAACGAGCGTCGATTGTACGTCGAAAATTATCGTAAAACGATAATTAATTGTCGTCTTGTTGTGATTTTTTATTGTGCAGCAGGCTCAACCCGCATCGCCATGCCCGTACCGCACGCGACGGCCGCGCATCCGCCTAGTCGTTGCGCACACTGATCCCGCGCCAGCGCTTCGTCATGTAACGCAGAAACGCGGGCTGCGCCTTCAGGTCCGCGTTCGGCACAGGCGCCGCGCCGCCATCGACGAACTTGCCGTTGACCGTCACGGTTTCCTCGCCGCGCAGCACGTATTTCGTGCCCGCGTCGATCAGGAAATACTTGACCTGATCGGCGCTCACATCGCCGCGGCAACCGATCTTGTACGCGAACAGGAACTGCTTGCGGCCGTTGCCGAGCAGGTCGCGCATTTCGATCGACGCAGGGACGAAGTCGAGAATCACGTCGACCGGGCATTCCTTCACGTAGTCGCGCACGGTCCAGTCGGGCCGGCCGTCGAGCGTCGCGGCGACCTTGAGCTCGACGTCGTCGCCGGACGTGGTTCTGGCGAGCGTCACCGCGTGCGCGCCGGCCGCGTCGGTCCACGTATAGTCTGCGGCGTGCGCCGGGTCGGCCAGCGCTGCGACGGCAAGCACCAGGCCATGCGAAAGGACATGTCTTTTCATCGGAAACGGGACAAGGACATCGAACGCGCCATTATCGGCAAAGCCGCTTTTCGCCGCCAGCCGCGCGCAGCATGCGCGCTCAGCCCTCGCGCGTGCCGAGCCCCAGCGCCTTCATCCGCCGGTACAACGTCCGCTCGCTCATCCCGACCCGCTCGGCGAGCGCCTTGCGCGTGCCGTCGAAACTGCGCGCGATGCGCACGAGCTCCGCGTCCGACACGCCGCGCGCATCGGCAGCCCCCTCCTGCGGCACCGCCGATGCGACAACCAACTCGGCCGGCAGATGCTCGATCCGGATCGTCCCGTCGTCCGCGAACAGGCACGCGCGTTCGAGCACGTTGCGCAGCTCGCGGATATTGCCCGGCCACGCGTACGCATCGAGACACGCGAGCGCGCGCTCGGTCAGCACGAACGGCCGGGCGCCCGCATCGCCCGCGCTGGCGCGCGAGTTCGCGATCCGCCGCAGGATCGACTCGGCCAGCAGCGCGACGTCCCCGCGCCGGTCGCGCAGCGCCGGCAACGGAATCGGAAACGCGTTGATCCGGTAGTAGAGGTCCTGCCGGAACCGGCCGTCGTCGATCATCTCGCGCAGCGGCTTGTGCGTGGCCGCGACCAGCCGGAAATCCGCGCGCAGCGCCTCGACGCCGCCCACGCGCCGGAACGTGCCCGATTCGATCAGCCGCAGCAGCTTCACCTGCATCGGCAGCGGCACGTCGCCGATCTCGTCGAGAAACAGCGTGCCGCCCTGCGCGGTCTCGACGAGGCCCGGCTTGCGCTGGTTCGCGCCCGTGAACGCGCCCTTCTCGTAACCGAACAGTTCGCTCTCGAACAGCGTCTCGGCGATCCCCGAGCAATCGACGACGACGAACGGCCCCATCGCGCGATCGCTCGCCTCGTGCAGCGCGCGGGCGAACAGCTCCTTGCCGGTGCCCGATTCGCCGAGCAGCAGCACCGGCAGCATCGACGGAGCGACGCGCTGCAATGCGCCGAGCGCCGCGTTGAACGCGTCGGCGCCGCCGACGAGCCCTTCCGCGCTCGGCTGCGCGGATGCGCTGCGCACTGTCGTCAGGCGCTCGACATAGGCGATCACGTTGCCGTCGGCATCGAAGATCGGCCGCAATTCGACGTCGACATGCTCGGGGCCGCGCGGCGTATGGTGGATGTGCAGCACGCGGTTCAGCCCGCGCGATTCGAGCGCCTGCTTCATCGGGCAATGCTCGCCCGCCTGGTCGCACGGCACGTCGTAGTGGTGCGAGACCTGGAAGCAGTGCCGGCCCACGTGCTCGACGCCCGCGACGCCGAACTGGCGCCGGTACGCATCGTTCGCCGCGAGGATGCGGTAGTCGGGATCGACGACGATCATCGGCTGCGGATCCTGCTCGAGATACGCGACGAGCGCGCGCACGTCGGGCATGGCGTCGTGGCGCGGCGCGGGGACGATCGGGATGGTGTCGTGCGGATTCATGCGGATGCTCGGTGAAGGCGCTGCCTGACGAACTGCCAGGCAGGCTGCCAATTCTGCCACGACACTGCCAATTGTGGCAGTCAACGGTGGCAGACGGCGGCCGACGACACTCGCGCATCGCTGTAGCCGCACCGAAAACCCGAGCCGAATCAAGTCCCTGGCGGATCGACCGACGCCTTGGTGCAGACTGGCACGCTTCTTGAGTTACCGATTCCGATTGCAGATGCAGAACCCGATCGAGGACACCCCGTGAGCCATGCCACCACGCTGTCGGTCGAAGGCTTTTTCGACCCGGCGACCCACACCGTCAGCTATCTGCTGCTCGACACCGCGAGCCGCGCGTGCGCGCTGATCGACAGCGTGCTCGACTACGACCCGAAATCCGGCCGCACACACACCGCGAGCGCCGACCGGCTGATCGCCCGCGTCGCCGAACTCGGCGCGGACGTGCACTGGCTGCTGGAAACCCATGTGCACGCCGACCACCTGTCGGCCGCGCCGTACCTGAAGGAACACGTCGGCGGCCGGATCGCGATCGGTTCGCACGTGCGCCGCGTGCAGCACGTGTTCGGCACGCTGTTCAACGCGGGCCCCGGCTTCGCGCAGGACGGCCGCCAGTTCGACCGGCTGCTCGACGACGGCGACACGCTCGCGCTCGGCGCACTGACGATCCGCGCGCTGCATACGCCGGGCCACACGCCAGCGTGCATGACCTACTGCGTCGACGACGCGACGCAGCGCGCGGCATTCGTCGGCGACACGCTGTTCATGCCCGACTACGGCACGGCGCGCTGCGATTTCCCGGGCGGCGACGCACGCACGCTGTACCGCTCGATCGCGCGCGTGCTCGCGCTACCGCCCGACACGCACCTGTATCTGTGCCACGACTACCAGCCGGGCGGACGCGACGTGCAGTTCGTGACGACCGTGGCCGAGCAGCGCCGCGCGAACGTGCACGTGAGGGACGGCGTGACCGAGGACGATTTCGTCGCGATGCGCACCGCGCGCGACGCCACGCTCGCGATGCCCGTACTGATGCTGCCGTCCGTGCAGGTCAACATGCGTGCCGGCCACCTGCCCGAGCCCGAAGACAACGGCGTGCGCTACCTGAAGATCCCGCTCGACGCGATCTGAGCCGCACGCCCCACCCGGAGACCCCCGACATGACCATCCGCAAGCTGACCGACACGCTGTCGGTCTCGCCGCAGATCGCGGCGGCCGACCTGCCCGCGCTTCACGCGGCCGGCATCCGCGCGATCATCTGCAACCGCCCCGACGGCGAAGGCCCCGACCAGCCGACCGTCACGGAGATCCGCGCGGCCGCCGCGCCGCTCGGCATCGACGTGCATTACCTGCCGGTCGACACGGGCAAGGTGACCGACGACCAGGCCGCGCAGTTCGGCGCACTCGTCGCATCGCTTGAAGGACCGGTGCTCGCATACTGCCGCAGCGGCATGCGTTCGGCCACGCTGTGGGCGCTGTCGCAAGCCGGCCTGCGTCCACTGAACGACATCGTCGCGACGGCCGGCGCAGCCGGCTACGACCTGCGCGCGCTCACCTCGCGGGTCGTGCAAGGCGGCAGGCAGGCGGCGCCGGCCGTCGACGCGCGGCACGACATCGTGATCGTCGGTGCGGGTGCGGCCGGCATCGCGGTCGCGTCGAGCCTGCTCGCGCGTGACGCGTCACTCGACATCGCGGTGATCGATCCGGCCGACGTCCACTACTACCAGCCCGGCTGGACGATGGTCGGCGCGGGCGTGTTCCGGCCCGAGACCACCGCACGCCGGATGACCGACGTGCTGCCGCGCGGCGTGCAGCACATCCAGGCCGCCGTCGCGGGCTTCGAGCCCGACACGCACACGGTCGTGCTCGACGGCTGCCGCCGCATCGGGTATCGCAAGCTTGTCGTGTGCCCGGGGCTCAAGCTCGACTGGCACGGAATCGAAGGCCTCGCCGACACGCTCGGCCGCAACGGCGTCACGTCGAACTACCGCTACGATCTCGCGCCGTACACGTGGGAGCTGGTCCGCGGGTTCCGCGGCGGCAACGCGCTCTTCACGCAGCCGCCGATGCCGATCAAATGCGCGGGCGCGCCGCAGAAGGCGATGTACCTGTCGTGCGACCACTGGCGGCGCGCGGGCCACCTCGAAGCCGCGAACGTCGAGTTCCTGAACGCGGGCGCCGCGCTGTTCGGCGTCGCCGACTACGTGCCCGCGCTGATGGAATACGTGAAAAGCTACGACATCGCGCTGTCGTTCGGCCACAACCTCGTGTCGATCGACGGGCCCGCGCGCCGCGCGACGTTCGCGCGCGCGCTGCCGGACGGCGGCAAGGAAACCGTCGTGCGTGCGTTCGACATGATCCACGTCGTGCCGCCGCAGAAGGCGCCCGACTTCGTGCGTTCGAGCCCGCTCGCCGACGCGGCCGGCTGGATCGACGTCGATCCGGCGACACTGCGGCACAAGCAGTATCCGGACGTCTACGCGCTCGGCGACGCCACCAACACGACCAACGCGAAAACGGCCGCGGCCGCCCGCAAGCAGGCGCCCGTCGTCGCGCACAACCTGCTCGCGTCGCTCGGCCGCGCGCACGGCGACGCCGCGTACGACGGCTACGGCTCGTGCCCGCTCACCGTCGAGCGCGGCAAGATCGTGCTCGCCGAGTTCCTGTACGGCGGCAAGGTCGCGCCGACCTTCCCCGCGTGGCTGATCGACGGCAAGCGCCCGTCGCGGCTCGCGTGGCTGCTCAAGGAACGCGTGCTGCCGCCGCTCTACTGGAAGGCGATGCTCAAGGGCCGCGAATGGCTCGCGAAGCCCGCGATCGCACGTTGACCGGAGCGCGGTGACGCCATGCTGATTTCCCTCGTACTGGGCGGTTTCGTCGGTGCCGTGCTCGGCCTGACCGGCGCCGGCGGCGGCATCCTCGCGGTGCCCGCGCTCGTCGTCGGCATGAGCTGGCCGATGCAGCAGGCCACGCCCGTCGCGCTCGTCGCGGTGGCGGGCAGCGCCGCGCTCGGCGCGCTCGAAGGGTTCCGCCGCGGGCTCGTGCGCTACCGCGCGGCGCTGCTGATGGCCGTGGCCGGCGTGCCGCTGACCACGCTCGGCGTACGGCTCGCGCACGTGCTGCCCCAACGCCTGCTGCTCGCGCTGTTCGCACTGACGATGCTGGTCGTCGCCGGCCGCCTGTTGCGGCAGGCGCTGCGGCACGCACCGGTCGACGCGGAAGCGTCGCCGTTGTGCGTCGGCCGCGTGAATCCCGATACGGGCCGGCTCGTGTGGTCCTGGCCGGTCGGCGTCGCGCTGGCGTCGACCGGCGCGATGACGGGCCTGATGACGGGGCTGCTCGGCGTCGGCGGCGGCTTCGTGATCGTGCCGATGCTGCGCAAGTTCACGAACGTGTCGATGCACGGTGTCGTCGCGACGTCGCTGATGGTGATCGCGCTCGTCGGCACCGGCGGCGTGTTCGCGACGCTCGTGTCGGGCACGCGCGCACCGCTCGACGTGACGCTGTGGTTCACCGTCGCGACCGCACTCGGCATGGCCGCCGGTCGCGGCGCGTCGCGCCACCTCGCCGCGCGGCATGTTCAGGCCGGGTTCGCGGCCGTGCTCGTGTGCGTCGCGCTCGGGCTGCTGGCGAAGGCGGCGTTCGGCGCGTAAAGCGGTGCGCAGTCGGGCGCGGGAATCGAATCCGCGTCCCGCCCGCGATGCCGGTTCATCCGTCGCAATCGCGTACTGACCGGCACCGATCCACACGCGGCGCCACCCAAACAAAACGCCCGGCCCGACTCGTCGTCGGCACCGGGCGTTTTTCACGTCGATCGCAACTTGAACGTCAGGTCGCGAACCCCGCCATCCGCTTGCGCTCCTGGCGCAGCATCACGAAGTTCGCGATCACGACGCCAGCCGTCACCGCGATGATGAACAGCGTCGCGAGCGCGTTCATCTCCGGGTTCAAGCCAAGGCGCACGCGTGAGAACACCACGAGCGGCAGCGTCGTCGAGCCGGGGCCCGACAGGAACGCCGACAGCACGAGATCGTCGATCGACAGCGTGAACGACAGCAGCCAGCCCGCGATCAGCGCCTGCGAGATCAGCGGCAGCGTGATCGTGAAGAACACCTTCAACGGCGTCGCACCGAGATCGAGCGCGGCTTCTTCCAGCGACGGGTTCAGCTCGCGCACACGCGACTGCACGATGATCGCGACGTACGAGATACACAGCATCACGTGGCCGAGCCAGATCGTGAACACGCCGCGCTCGGCCGGCCAGCCGATCCACTTCGCCAGCTCGATGAACAGCAGCAGCAGCGAGATCCCCTGGATCACCTCGGGAATCACGAGCGGCGCGTTGATCATCCCGCTGAACAGCGCGAAGCCGCGGAAGCGCCCCATCCGCGCGAGCACGAAGCCGGCCCACGTGCCGATGAACACCGACGCGAACGCGGTCAGCACGCCGATCTTCAGCGACAGCCACGCGGCCGTCAGCAGCTCGTCGTCCTCGACGAGCGCCGCATACCAGCGGAACGAGAAGCCCGACCACACGGTGACGAGCTTCGACTCGTTGAACGAATAGACGATCAGGCTGATGATCGGGATGTACAGGAACGCGAAGCCGGCAAACAGCGCCGCGAACTGCAGGTAACGATTCGGCTTCATCGGCGGCCTCCCTGCTCCTTCGCCTGGAAGTGCTGGAACATCGCCATCGGCACGAGCAGCAGCAGCACCATCGCGCAGGTCACCGCCGACGCCATCGGCCAGTCCGCGTTGTTGAAGAACTCGTTCCACATCACGCGGCCGATCATCAGCGTGTTCGCGCCGCCGAGCAGTTCGGGGATCACGTACTCGCCGACCGCCGGGATGAACACGAGCAGGCAGCCCGCGATGATCCCGTTCTTCGACAGCGGCAGCGTGATCTGCACGAACGCCTTCCACGGCTTGGCGCCGAGGTCGTACGCGGCTTCGAGCAGGCGCAGGTCCATCTTCACGAGGTGTGCATAGAGCGGCATCACGAGGAACGGCAGGTACGAATAGACCATCCCGATGTACACCGCGTAGTTGGTGCGATACAGCTCGATCGGCGTATGCGTGAGCCCGACCCACATCAGGAAGTTGTTCAGCAGCCCGTTGTTCTTCAGGATGCCGATCCACGCGTACACGCGGATCAGGAACGACGTCCAGAACGGCAGCATCACGCCCATCATCAGCAGGTTGCGGGTCGCCGGGTTCGAGCGCGCGATGTAGTACGCCATCGGATAGCCGATCAGCAGACACAGCAGCGTCGTGATCGCGGCCACCCACACCGAGTTCACGTAGGTCGCGAAATACAGGCTGTCCGTGAACAGGAACGCGTAGTGCGACAGGTTCAGCGCGACGTGCACGACGCCGTCCGCGTACGACGCGAGCTCCGTGTACGGCGGGATGCCGAGCTGCAGCTCCGCGAAGCTGATCTTCACGACCAGCACGAACGGCACGAGGAAGAACAGCACGAGCCACGTGAACGGCCCCGCGACGACCGCCGTGGCGCCCGTCAGGTTGAAGCGCCGCACCGGCCACGAGAGCATGGACTTGAACGCGGTCATGACGTCAGCACCACGCCGGCCGTCGCGCTCCAGCGCACGTAAATCTCGTCGCCGAGCGCCGGCGTCTCGAGCTCCGAAATCGCGAGACTCGACACGTTCGCGATCACCGTCTTGCCGCCGTCGAGCTTCACGTGATACAGCGAGTAGCCACCCATGTACGCGACGTTGCTGATCCGGCCGCGCGCCCAGTTGAACGCGCCTTCGGGCGGCTTGCGCGTGAGCGCGATCCGTTCGGGGCGCACCGACACCGTGACCGGCATCCCGAGCGGGCCCGAGATTCCGTGGCTCACGTACAGCCGGCTCGGCAGCTCGGGCGACTCGATGTACACGTGGTCAGGTTCGTCCTCGACGGTCACGCCTTCGAACAGGTTCGTCGAGCCGATGAATTCGGCCGAGAAGCGGCTGTTCGGATATTCGTACACTTCGTTCGGCGAGCCGATCTGCACGATCTGCCCTTCGCTCATCACCGCGAGGCGATTGGCCATCGTCATCGCTTCTTCCTGGTCGTGCGTGACCATGATGCAGGTGACACCGACCTTGTTCAGGATGTTGACGAGCTCGATCTGCGTGCGCTGGCGGATCTGCTTGTCGAGCGCGGACATCGGCTCGTCGAGCAGCAGCAGCTTCGGCCGCTTGACCAGCGAGCGCGCGAGCGCGACGCGCTGCTGCTGGCCGCCGGACAGCTGATGCGGCTTGCGCTTCGCGTACTTGCTCATCTGCACGAGTTCGAGCGCCGAAGCGACGCGCGCCTTCAGCTCGGCCTTCGGCGTGCCTTCCTGCTTGAGACCGAACGCGACGTTCGACTCGACCGACATGTGCGGGAACAGCGCATACGACTGGAACATCATGTTCACGGGCCGCTTGTACGGCGGCATCTGCGCGAGGTCCTCGCCGTCGATCAGGATCTTGCCCGACGTGACCGTCTCGAGGCCCGCGAGCATCCGCAGCAACGTCGACTTGCCGCAGCCCGAGCTGCCGAGCAGCGCGAACAGCTCGCCCTGGCGCACGGTCAGGTTGACGCTGCGCACGGCTTCGGTGTCGCCGAATTTCTTGACGACGTCGACGATCTGGACAAAGTTCTCGGCGCGCGCATCGGCGCCGGAGGAGGAAACGGAGGACGGCACGCCCGCGACCGGCGCGCCCGACTGGCTATTCATGATGTGCTGCTTCTCTCCTGCGTTGAACGAACAAAGCCCCCGGGGGCACCAGGGGCTTCATGACTGCTGATTCACTCCGGTTCGCGTCAGCGGCCCGACTTCAGCTCGGTCCACAGACGCGTCTGCAGACGCTGGATTTCAGGCGGCAGCGGCTTGAGCAGGAACAGCGTCTTCACGACGTCGGCCGGCGGATAGACGGCCGGGTCGTTCGCGACGTCGGGCCGCACGTACTTGCGGGCCTCCGCGTTGGCGCTCGGGTAGTACACCGCGTTCGTGATCGCCGCGTGCACCTTCGGATCCTCGATGTAGTTGATCCACTGCAGCGCGGCATCCTTGTTCTTCGCATCCTTCGGGATCGCCATCACGTCGAACCACACCGGCGCGCCGCCCTTCGGAATGTAGTACTCGACCTTGTACGGCTTCTTCGCCTCGATCGCGCGATGCTTCGCGATCACGACGTCGCCCGACCAGCCGAACGCGAAGCAGATGTCGCCGCCGACCAGGTCGTTGATGTAGCCCGACGAGTTGAATTGCGTGATGTACGGGCGGATCTTCTTCAGCACTTCCATCGCGGCCTTGTAGTCGGCCGGGTTCGTGCTCATCGGATCCTTGCCGATGTAGTGCAGCGTCGCCGCGAACATCTGGTCGGGCGCGTCGAGCACCGACACGCCGCAGGTCTTCAGCTTCGAGATGTTTTCCGGCTTGAACAGGATGTCCCAGTTGTCGAGCGGCACCTTGCCGAGCGCCTGCTGCGCCTTCGTCAGGTTGTATGCGAGACCGGTCGTGCCGTACGCCCAGGGCACCGAGTACTTGTTGCCCGGGTCCGCGCCGGCGACGAGCGCCATCAGTTGCGGATCGAGGTACTTGAGGTTCGGCAACTTCGACTTGTCGAGCGGCGTGAAGATGCCGGCGGCGATCTGCTTGCCCGCGTAGTTGCTGGTCGGCACGACGATGTCGTAGCCCGAGCTGCCCGTCAGCAGCTTCGCCTGCAGCGTGTCGTCGCTGTCGTAGTTGTCGTAGCGGACCTTGACGCCTGCCTGCTTCTCGAAGTTCGGGATCGTGTCCTTCGCAATGTAGTCCGACCAGTTATAGACATTGAGCTGCGTATCCTTCGCCGCTGCCGCCGATGCACCCACGCACAGCGCGAGCGCTGCGAACCGGCCCACTACTTTTGCTTTCATCCCGTTCTCCCTACGGCCGGACCGTGTGTCCGGCTGCCGTCTGCCTCGTCATGACGGCGCATTCTGGCGCGCCGCCCCTCGAAAACCCCGAAAACTACCATCATTCGCGCCCCGTCACAAAAAAATCATGCCGGTGTCGCGCAAACGGAACAGATTCCCGCTGCCGGCCAGGCTGGCCGCCCGTGAGGCGGGGCGTTCCCGGGGAATTCTATCGGGTAATCGGCGGCTGTCCACCGGGAAAAACGGGCGGCGGCGCAATCGCGTTCGCCGGCCGGGCGCGAACCGCCTGGCGGCTGCGCCCGAACCCCGCCGTACTGTCACGCCGCTGCACCGGTACGGCATGCCGGCCGCACCCGTCCGACCGTCCGGCCGCGATGCATTAAAATGGCGGCTGACGATTCAACTGCGCGAACCCTCCCGATGGCCTCCAATCTTCACGACCTCCCCGACAGCCCCTGCATCGGCGTGTGCTCGACGCTCTTCGACGAAGTCTGCAAGGGCTGCGGCCGCACGGCCGCCGAAGTGTCGAACTGGGTGTTCCTGAGCGACGACGAAAAGCGCGCGGTGTGGGAGCGCATCTCGCGCGAAGGCACCGCGATGCGCTTCCAGTATGACAAGCTGTAAATCCGCCGCGCATAAAAAAAGCGGCATGCCGACCGACATGCCGCCAACCCCAACTCTGTTCTTTTCCCGCCGCGTCTAGAACTTCATCCCGACGCCCACGCCGACGATCAGCGGATCGATGTGCAGCGTGCCGATGCCCTTGTCGCCCAGCGTCGCATCGGTGCTCATCCAGATCTTCTTCACGTCGACGTTCATGAAAATCTTCTTCGTCACCTGCACGTCCACGCCGAACTGCAGTGCGGGGCCGAAGCTGCTCTTGTTGATCGACACGCCCTGCCCGCCGACGTTGAGCCCGTTGTTGTAGAAGTACGTGTAGTTCAGGCCTGCACCCACATACGGACGCACCTTGCCGGCATGGTTGAAGTGGTACTGCAGCAGCAGCGTCGGCGGCAGCACGCCCACGCCGCCGAGATTGCCGAGGCTCGACGTCAGCTGATGCCGCGACGTGCCGAGAATCAGCTCGACGCCGAGGTAGTCGCGGATCATGTACGTGAAGTCGAGCTCGGGCACGATCGCGTTGTTCACCCCGACGTTGAGCGCGCCCAGCGTATCGCTCGCGCGTTCGTTCGGCTGGATGCTGATCGCGCGCAGCCGGACCAGGACGTCGCCCTGGTTGATGCCGTCGCCCGGCGAGGCTGCGTGCGACAGCGAAGGCATCGCGGCGAAAGCGGCTGCAACGGCGGCAGCGGTGACACAAGTTCGAATCGTTTTATGCATGGTACGGACCCCCAAAGAATGGTTTCCATTCTCCCTGTAGGGTCTTTTCTTTATCTTGATATCCGTCAAGCCAACGTAAACGTGGGACGGTTTGCCGCAGGCTCGGTCGCACGGCCCGTCAGCAGCAGGTCGAGCAAATCGCGCACGCTGCGGATCGCACGGCCGAACGGCAACGCCTCGCGGCCGCGGAAGAACAGCCCGTTCGCCACGTCGCCGCGCAGCGCGGCCGCGAGCCGCGTGTCGATGCAGAAATGGCCGAACTTCTCGATGCCGTCGCGCAAGCCGCATACGCTCAGGCATTCGAGCGCGGTCGGGCAGCGCTGCTTAAGCGCGCCGAGCTTGGTGCGGATGCGCGTTTCGTTGCGCAGGTAACGATCGAGCCACGGCGTCTTCACCGCGCGCGCGGGCAGCCCCGTCACGCTGACGAATTCGACGATGTCCTCGGGCGTCGCGTCGGCCAGCACGCGCTTGAAGTGCGGATGCGCATCGCCCTCTTCCGTCACCGCGAACGGCGTCCCGACCTGCACGCCGTTCGCGCCGGCGTCGAACGCCGCGCGCACCGTGTCGTGACTGTTGATCCCGCCCGCAACGATCAACGGGATCGTTTCGCGCGCGATCCCGAGCGACGCCATCACCTGGGCGCTCTCGTCGAGCACGCGTTCGAAGTCGAAGCGAGGGTCGTGCATGTCGTCGATCTGCGTGACGCCGAGGTGGCCGCCCGCATGCGCCGGATGCTCGATCACGATCGCGTCGGGCAGGCGCCCCTTCTTCATCCATTTCTTCAGCACGAGCGCGATCCCGCGGCTGTCCGACAGGATCGGAATCAGCGCGATGTCGTGTCCTTGCGTGAGATCGGGCAGGTCGAGCGGCAAGCCCGCGCCCATCACGATCGCGTCGGCCCCCTCGTCGCACGCGACCCGCACGTAGTCGGCATGCGCGCTCACGGCCTTCATCACGTTGACCGCGATCATCCCGCGCCCTTCGCTGTAGGTCTTCGCGAGGCGGATCTCGCGTGCGAGCGCCTCGAGGTTCGCGGCCTCGAGCGTCGCGCGATCGGGTTGCGCGCGGCAACGCGCGAGCAGATCCGCATGATGGTGGCGCAGGTCGATGCTCGCGATCGTGCCGACCGCGCCTTCGCGCGCGACGCTGCCCGCCAGCCGGTGCGCGGAGATGCCGACGCCCATGCCGCCCTGCACGACGGGCAACAAGGTGCGGCCGCGAATCGTCAGCGGCGGAAAGGAAGTGCGTACGGTCATCTGAAACCTCGTCGGAACATCGGAACCGCGATGATCGACGATCCACCGACGCGCACCTTGACGGCCGTCAATAAAAAACGGCACGCGAGCGTGCCGTTTCCGGTTCAGGCCGTGAGAAACGCTCAGGCCGGCTTCGCGGGCTTGAGCTGCATCGACTTGTACTCGAGATATTCTTCGAGCCCGTACACGCCGTTCTCGCGGCCGTGACCCGACTGCTTGTAGCCGCCGAACGGCGCGGCCATGTTCCACGTGCCGCCGTTGATGTCGACCTGCCCGGTGCGGATGCGGCGCGCGATGCTCATCGCGCGTTCGTCGCTGCCGGCCCATACCGCACCGCCGAGCCCGTACGGCGAATCGTTCGCGATCCGCACGGCGTCGTCTTCATCGCGATACGTGATGATCGACAGCACCGGCCCGAAGATTTCTTCCTGCGCGATCGTCGATTTCGGATCGACGCGGCCGAACACCGTCGGCTTCACGAAGAAGCCCTTGTCCAGCCCTTCCGGCAGGCCCGTGCCGCCCGTCACGAGTTCGGCGCCTTCGTCGATCCCGCGCTGGATGTAGTCCTGCACACGCTGCTGCTGGACGGCCGATGCCAGTGCGCCAAGGCGCGTCGCATCCTGCCGAGGATCACCGGCGACGTAGGTTTCGGCGGCCACCTTCGCGATCGCGCGCGCCTCGTCGTAGCGCGCTTCCGGCACCAGCATGCGCGTGTGCGCCGAGCAGGTCTGCCCCGCGTTCAGGAAGCACGCGTTGACCGTGCCCTTCACCGCCGTCGCGAAATCGGCATCGTCGAGGATCACCGAGGCCGACTTGCCGCCCAGCTCGAGCGCGACGCGCTTGACGCCCGCGGCCGCCAGCTCGGCCACGCGCTTGCCCGCGCGCGTCGAGCCCGTGAACGACACCATGTCGACGTCCGGATCGGTGGCCAGCACTTCACCGACCACCGGGCCGTAGCCGCACACGAGGTTGAACACGCCGGCCGGCAGCCCGGCTTCGTGAATCGCTTCGGCGAGCATGAACGCGTTCAGCGGCGCGACTTCGGACGGCTTCAGGACGACCGTGCAGCCGGCCGCGAGCGCCGGCGCGACTTTCAGCGTGACCTGGTTGAGCGGATAGTTCCACGGCGTGATCGCCGCGACGACGCCGACCGGCTCGCGCACGACGAGCGAGTTGCCGACCTGGGCCTCGAATTCGAACGATTCGGCGAGCTTCGCGTACGCCTTCCAGTTGTAGATCGGGCCGCCGACCTGGATCGCGCGCGACAGCTTGATCGGCATCCCGACTTCGCCGGTGATCGACTGCGCGAGTTCCTCGCTGCGCGCCTGCAGATGCTCGACGATCTTGCGCAGGTAGCCCGCGCGCGTCGCGGGCGGCGTGGCCGCCCACGCGTCGAAGGCTGCGCGCGCCGCGCGGATCGCGTCCTGCGCGTCGGACGCGACGCCTTCCGGAATCCGGCCGATCACGGCCTCGGTGCCCGAGTCGATCACGTCGATCGTGCCGGTGCCGGCCGGTTTGCGCCACGCGCCGTCGATATAGAACTGGTCGTAGATTTTCATCGCTTTCCGCCTCCAGGAAAGCCGACATTCTAGCGAGCGTTTCGGTCCGCCGGTGTGACGATTGACAGCCATTAGAAAGGTCTTTAGCCTCGGCGCCTCATTCATCATAAGAAAGGAGAATGCCTTGAGCATCCTGACCAAAATCGAGGGCGGCTATCTTCAGGTATTGCGCGTGATCGTGCTGTTGTTCGCGACCGCAGTCTTGATCGGCGGGGTCATATTCGGCGCGGTCGCACTCGATGCGCGCCTGTCGAAACCGCCGAAGGTCGATTCGGCCATCCAGGTCGATCCTGCATCGTTCGCGTGGGAGAACGATGCGCCCGCCAAGGCCACGCCGGCCGCCGACGGCGCCGCAGCCAAGGGCGACGATGCGTCGCCCGCGCTGCGCCTGTCGACGCGACTGTCGGGCATCGTGCAGAAGCACGGCCGGGCGGCCCTGTCGCCGGACTACGCGGTCGATCGCGACGCGTACGAGCCGTCGTTCCAGCGCGTGCTCGGCGACGACGACCATCCGGACGTCGCGTACTACGAGCAGCAGATCGCGTATCTCGACAAGGTGCTGTCGCGCACGGACGTCGCGGCCAGCGTCAAGAAGAAGGTCACCGCTCACGGCGACGAATATGCGCGCGAGCAGGCGTACACCGACGTCGTATCGGCCGTCATGCGCGACTTCTCCGAGCGCTACGACGCACGCCGGACCGCGATCGACAACGAGAAGAAGGCCGCGGAAGAAACCGCTGCCGAGAACGGCCAGACCGCGCGCTACGCGGGCGTCGCCGCGCTCGTCGCGCTGTATTCGTTCGTGTCGCTCGCGGTGCTGATCATCCTGATCCGCGTCGAGCGCAGCATCCGTTCGATCGCGCGCGCCACGCATACGACGACCTGAGTTCGCTCATCGGCAGCCCGGGCCGCACGCCGGGCTGCGGCGGGCCCGGCGACGGGCCCGCTTCACGGCGCCAGCGGCCGCTCCCCGGCCGCCTCATCCCGCGTCGTTCCTCACGCGCTCCCGCACTTTCCGTTCCCGCTGCCCCCTCGCTTCGCCGTCGGCGATCCTCGCCGGCGCAGCGTCCGTTTCACCATCGCCATGTCAGCATCCGCCCGGGTGCGCGGTCGGGCCCGCATCGTGCTATGTTTTTACTATCGGCACCGGCTCACTGCAACCGGCGCCGCCCGGAATCGACGTATTTCGTGAGCGCTGCCATGTCCGACGCACCCCATATCCTCGGCTCGCAAGATCGCCTGGAACTGCTTTGCTGGCTCACCTGCGGCAATCTCGGCGCGTTTTACCTCAACGAATCGTGGCCGGACGCCACGTTCCAGGTCCAGGCCGCGCACCGCTGGCTCGACCGCCATCATCGCCAGGCCGACTGGCTGGCCGTTGCCAAGCTCGCGGCGCTCGCGCAGGACATCGCGAAGCGGCATGCCGGGTTCGTCGATGCGTCATGGGCGCGCGACGCGGTCGAGGAAATCGTCGACACCGACGATCTCGACTATCGAGCGAAACTCGTGCAATGGGTCTACGAAGACTGCTGCAAGGCGCTCGCCGACAAGCGGCTGGCCGACTGAGTCCATGCGTGCGGGCCGCGGCATCGCGCGGCCGCCCGTCTGTTCGTCGATGCGCGCGTGGCAGTCGCGATGATCGACGGGCGCGGTACGCATCGCACCGCCCCCTGCGCCGCCACGCGCCGCGACACTTACAGCAGCGACTTCGCCTGCGTCAGCACCTTGTCGCAGATCTGCTTGGTCACCTGCTGCTTCAGGCCGCCGCCGCTCAGGTCGAGCTTGCTGCCGTTGCCGGCGTCGAGGACCCCGCTCGCGCCGCTGGTATAGCCGCTGTCGGACGACGCATTGCCGCCGAGCTTGCCCATCAGCGCGTCCTTCACCGACGACGCGCCGCCGGACGCCCCGCCGAGATAGTTGTTCTGGATGCAGAACTGCAGCAGGCCGGCGACGTTGCCGGTGCTGCCCGGCATCAGCGATGCACCGCCCCCGCCCGTCAATGCACCGCCGAGGCCGCCGAGATTGCCGAGCGCACCGCCCGCGCTGCCGCCTGAGTCGCCACCACCGCCGACCTGCTTCAGGACATCGCCCAACTGCGCATGCGCCGGCGAAAACGGCGCGAGCAATCCGATCAGCGCGCCGGCAACGGTCGCGCGGTATAGACGTGCATTCATGTGAAGCCTCCCGGTTGTGATGGCATGAGTACCGCGAATCGAATCCAAGGATACTCAATCGACCCGTGCAGGACAGCCTTCGAAGGCGGCCTGAAACGTCAGGCATCGTGATATCGCCACAATTTGACAAAGCTTGACGACGGGCCACGTGCGGAACGTCGGGTTGACGCAGGCTCGCGATCGCTGCGCCAGGTCGCCGGCGCGCGTGAAGCGTCATAGAATCGTCGTCGCCGGCCGTTCGGACCCTCCGGCCCGATCCCACTCCCGAACCTGAAGGATGCTCGCGTGATGCTTGCTCATCGCTTTCTGCTGATCGCCGGCGCATCGGCCGCGCTGCTGTGCGGCTCCGGCACTGCCCGCGCGGCGACGGCCACGGCGGCCGCCGCATGCCCGTCGCCTTCGTTCGACCGCTATCCGGCACGCGCTGCAAGCGCGCCGCGCAAGCCGGCCGCGGCACCACGCCTGACCACCAGGGAAGCCCGCCTCTACCGCACCGTCATTCGCGACGAATTCACGCAACCGGCCAATTTTGCCGGCCACTACCGGGTCGCGACCTGGGGTTGCGGAACGGATTGCCGGAATTTCGCGATCGCCGACAAGTACACGGGCGCGACGTACACGATGCCCGGCGTGCAGGAAATCGCAGGCGTGATGGGCAACGACGAGGCGCGAGTCGATTTCCGCCCCGGCAGCAGGCTGTTGATCGTCGCGGGCTGCTTCAACGACGAATGCGACGACAACAGCGCGAAGGCCGCCCGGTTCTTCTATGAATGGACCGGCACGCAGTTGCGCCGGATCGGCACCTGTCCGCTGGCGATCGAGCCGCTCCAGTAGCCGAACGATGAGAGCGCCGGCCGCCGCTCGCCGCGACTTGCGCTATCGTTCGTCCGGTACACCTCGAACGGCGCACCCATCCGCGATGTCCATTCGCCTCAGTTTCGACGACGGGCCCGGTCCCTCGACACCCTCCTTGCTCGATGTCCTGTACGCCGCGTCCTGCCAGGCGACCTTCTTCCTGCTCGGCCAGAATCTCGCAGGCGCACTCGACGTCGCGGCAAGAATGGCGAGCGAAGGCCACCTACTCGGCAATCACACGCATTCGCACGCAAGGCCGGGCGCGCTCGCGGATGACGCCCTGATCGACGAAATCGACGCAACCGATGCGCTGATTCGCGAAGCCTATCGCCGCGCCGGCGTTCCAGCTCCGGACACGATTCCATTGCGCCTGCCTTACGGCCTGATGCCGCAGGACGGTCGCGCCGGCGTGCTGGCGCGGCTGCGGCGCGAACACACGGGATGGACCGCGATACTGGACGACTGGCAGCGGCCCGCGCCGTCGCCGCAGGCGCTGTTCGACGCGATGTGCGCGCACGTCGACGCCAGCGCGGCACGGCAACATGACGTGCTGTTCTGCATGCACGACGGATCGCGGCACGGCGAGGCGCGGCCCCATACGGTCGAAGCGGTGCGCCTGTTCCTGAATCGGCCGCGCTGAAAAAGCAGCCGGTCAGCGTACCGGCGCCGCACCACCGAGCAACTGCCACCAGCCGCCGAGAAAGCCGATGCCGGGCCCCGGTGTCCACAGGCCGCGCTGCGCGGCTTCGAGATGGATCAGCGTCTGGTCCGCGCAGAACAGGGCCATCAGCGCATCGCGTCGGTCGTGCATCCAGTCCGGCACATCATCGGGCCGCGTCGCGGCATAGGCTTGCAGGCCGGCGTCCCAGCGCCGCGCATCGAATACGAAGCCATCGTCCCTGACCGCATCGCGCGACAGCGCGAACAGCGCAAAAGCCGCTTCGAGCCACTGCGCGCCCTGCCCGACATCGTCGAAATCGAGCACGCCGTTCACCGCGCGCCCCACGTACAGCAGGTTGCCCGCGTGATAGTCGCCGTGCAGCCAGTGCACCGCCCCCGTCAGCCAGCGGGCAGCAGCGTCGAGATGTGCGCCGATCCGACGCATCATCGTCTCGTAGTGGCCGCTCAAGTCACCCGGCAACGACGGCGCCGCTCGCGCCGCTACACGTGCGTGGCGCGCAGACAGCCAGGCCAGCGGCGCCGATTCGGTCACAGGTATCGCCGCCATCGCCGCATGCAGATGCGCGAGTGCACGCATCGCATCGATCGCACCCGCCTCCGCATCGTCCGGCAGGCCGGGGCGGCCGTCGATATGCTCGAACAGATGCAGCCAGCGCCCATCGGGCAGCTGCACACCGGACTGTGCTTCCACGGTCGGCCGCAGCTTCGGTAGCGCAGGCAGCATCGGTGCCGTACGCGAGGGGCCGAGATGGCCGAGTATCGCCGCCTCGCGATGCACCTGCTCGACCGCCTTGCCGGACCACGACACGCGCAGCACCGCGCGCCCCGCATCGCACTCGACGAGATACGCTTTGTTAGTATGGCCCGACGCCAGCGCCTGCAAATGCGCCGGCTCGATGTTCCAGTACCGGTGAAGCCACGGTTCCAGCGTTTTCACGTCACTCCTACTCGTTGCATTGACCATGTCAGAACGTCCCTCGGCCCGCATGCGGGACATCAATATCGAATGGCTGACGCGTGCCGCCGAATTCGACCATCTGTTCCAGACGCGCTGGCTCGGCGAGCGCTTCTTCCACCTGCCCGGCGACATGCTCGCGCTCCAGGAGCTGATCTGGCGCGAGCGTCCCGACTGCATCGTGCAGACCGGGATCGCGGCGGGCGGCGGCGTCGTATTCTCCGCGTCGATGCTGGAACTGGCCGGCGACAGCGGCCGTGTCGTCGCGATCGAGCCGCGCCTGCGCGACGAGGTCAGGCAGCGCCTGCAATCGCACCGGCTCGCCCACCGCATGACGCTGATCGAAGGCGAATCATGCGCGGCCGACACGCTCGCATCGGTGCGCGCACAGATCGATGACGGCGCGCGCGTGATGACGATCCTCGATCTCACGCACACCCATGCGCACGTGCTGCGCGAACTGGAATGCTATGCGCCGCTCGTGACGCCCGGTAGCTATGCAATCGTGATGGACACCATCATGGAGTACCTGCCCGCGTCGATGTTCGACGGCAAGCCGTACGGCAAAGGCAACAACCCGGCCACCGCCGCGCATGAATTCCTCGCTCGCGACAACCGCTTCGAGGTCGACTACGACATCGAGGACCGCGTCCTCATGACGCTGTCGCCTGGCGGTTTCCTGAAGCGAGTGCGCTGATCAGGCGCGCCGCCTCGGCAGAGCCGTCGCGCGACGCATAGCTCGCGCGGATCCGCGCCGCCTGCTCGCGCAGCGTCCCGGGCCGCAACAGGCGTTCGAGCGCACCGGCAATGTCCGCCACGCCGGCCTGCTGCAGATCCAGCACGCACCCCGCGCCGGCCCGCTCGACGAAGTGCGCCGAATGGAACTGGTCGTTACAGAACGGCGACAGCAGCATCGGCACGCCGCACGCAAGCGACTCCATCACCGAATTCGCGCCGCCATGACTGACGAACGCGTGCGTGCGCTGCAGCAGCGCCAGTTGCGGCACGTAACGCACGGCGACCACGCGCTCGTCGTCGGCCGGCAGCAAATCCGAATCGACCAGTTCACCCACCGACAGCACCAGTTGCGCCGACGTCGCGCGCGTCGCCTCGATGACCTTCGCAAACACATCGGGATGGTAGTAAAGCTGGCTGCCGAGCGACATGTAGACCAAAGGACGATCCGCATCGAGGCGTTCCCACGGGAACGGCGTCTCGTCGCCGCGCGGGCCGGACGGCATTGCCGGCCCCACCAGCTCGACACCGGGTGGCGGCGCACCGACCAGCGCGTCGGTCGTGAACGCGAGCGTCAGGTGCGGCGAAAGGATGTCGCAACCGCGAAAACGCGCGTCGAGCCCGTAGCGCGCGAACAGTCGCGTGCGTTCCGGCGTGAGCCATCGCACCGTGCGCAGCAGTTCCGAATCGAGATCGTCCGGCAACACCGGATTCAGCGAATTCGACATCGAGACCCACGGCAGCCCTTCCAGTTCGGCGGCGATCGCCGCCGCATAGAGCAGCGGATCGATCACGACCACGTCGGGCCGCCAGTCGCGCAGCACCGCGCGGATGCCGTCCACCTGCGCGGGCGCGAGATCGATCAGCAGCGTGCGGATCCAGTGCCGCAGCCAGTCCGCGTCGCGAATGTTCGCCGCGAAGCTCGCGCCGCGCGACAGGTCGTGGCGCTCGGGCGTCTCGCGCGGCCCGACGAATTCGAAGCCGCCGGCACCGTCGAGCTGTGCGCTGATGTCGGCCGGCGCATAGAACGCGACGTCGCACCCGGCGGTGCGCAGATGCTGGGCCGGGCCGATACACGGATTGACGTGCCCCTTTTCGGGCACCACGCAGAACAGGATGCGTTTCATGAACGATTCAGGTTGGGCGATGCGCGGCATCGAGGTGGTCAAAATGATCGAGGATCAGCGATAGCGTCGTCCACAGCACGCGTTCGGTATCCGCCTGCAGCGTGGGCGCGGCCAGGCCGAGCGTGTCGGCCAGCGCGTGCGTGCGGTCGCGATCGAGCAGCGCCGCGAGATCCATCGCCGGGGCGAGCCGTCCGCGCTTGGGGCCGTGCACGAGACGGTCCGGCAGGTTCAGGCGCGCGCCGAGATCGCGCAGGCACTGCTTGTCCGGGTCGGGCGCGATGCTCGTCAGATGCGCGACGACGGCAGCGTCGACGAACGGCGGATGCAGGTCGACCGACGCCGCATCGAACAGCGCATGGCACAGCGGCAGATAGTTGGCCGACTGATCGCGGCGCAGCACCTGGTCCGCGCCGTCGCCGGTGATGGCCACCTCGACGCCGTCCGCGGCCATCGCCTCGGCGAGCAGCAGCTTCGCGACCGGATGCAGGTTGAACATCGGCTCCTCGACCGCATGCGTCGTTCTCGGCAGCGCCGCGACGAAATCGGCCTCGTTCGCGCGCACGATCTTCACGTTCGCCTGCATCTGCGCGGCCAGTTCGAGTGCGGCATCGCGTTCGCAATAGTCCGGCATGTCGGTCACGAGGACGTAGGACGTCACGTGCCGCTGCACGCCGAGATCGCGCAGCAACGCGAGCAGCAGCGCCGAATCGAGCCCGCCGCTCAGCGCCAGCGCGACGCGCTTGCCACTGTCGAGCGCGCGCTGCAGCGATGCGCGCAGCACGGTTTCCAGATCGGCATGCTGCGGCTGCCCGGGTACCGGCTGCACGGTGAGCCCTTGCGGCGAACGGATTAGCGCATGGCCGGGCGGCACCGCGCGCACGTCGCGCAATACGGTGTGGCCGACCAGCCGCTCGCCGCTCAGGTAACCCGCGATGGCCGCCGCGTCCGGCTCGCCTGCCGGTTGCCCCGACGCGTGCAGGACGGCCCGGATGCCGGACGCCGCCGCACCGCTGCGCGGATGGTAGTGAAGCCGGTCGAAGCCGAACAGGTCGCGCGTGCCGACGATCATGGATAACGAGCCTTCAAGTCGTCCACTTCAATGCGTTTGAGGATGCGATGCGGCGCCACCGGTGCGCTGCCGCCCTGGCAATGCAGGCACGCTTCGAGCGGCGCCTCGCGTTGCAGATAGGCGAGCATGGCGTCGAGCATGCCAGCGTCGTCGCGCAGCGGCAGGCCGTCGGATTGAAATTCCTTCTCGCCCTTGTAGAGCGTATGGAAATGCGCCGGACGCGTGCAGGTGTAGAACATGCCGTCGCGAATCATATGGCAGCGCTCGCGGATCCAGCAATCGTGATAAAGGCGCTGCGCTTCGTCACGATCGGTGCCGGGCTGCGCGCGGTTCATCGTCGTGAACACGTCCTGCACCTTCCAGTTCAGGCGCACGTCGAAGCGCGCGGCCTGGCGCTCGATGTGCGCGACCAGGTCGGGCGACAGCGACGGCTTCGGATAGCGCGAGATCGTCAGCGCATCCACCGCCTGCCAGAACGCGTCGGTCATCTCGCCGAGCTTCAGGCCGTTCGTCGTCACGGAGATCACGGGTGCGATGCCCGTGGCGCGCACGCGCTGGACGAGTTCGACGAGTGCCGGATGCAGCAGCGGCTCGCCGCCGACCAGCTTGAACATGCGCGGGCGCAGCACCTTCGCCGCCTTGCGCAGATCGGCCTCGATCGATTCGGGGCGCGCATACCACTCGGGCAGCAGCGGCGACAGCGAGCAGCATTCCGCGCAGGTCAGGTTGCAGTGATCGACGATATGCGCTTCCAGCGAGCGCGTCAGCACGCGTCCGTCTTCGACACGGTAATCGCGATCCAGCGGCGGCGGAAACACATGCTGCCGCTCGGCCGGCGGCGTCGGATTCGACATCCGGTTCAGATTTGCATTCACTTCAGCGTCCTGCTTCCATGCAACGGGAAAAGAATTCGACCAGACGGTCGCGCGCATCCACCATCGCGGAGGCCATCGTCACCGCGCCGTTCAGATGCGATGCAAAGCGCGACGGATCGTCGAGCCAGCCTTGCACGATCCAGAGCTTGAGCGCGTGCTGCAGACACGCGGCATCGACCGCCCAGGCAATGCGCGCGGGATCGACCGGCCGGGTCCGCCGATAGGCCAGCACGAACGCCTCCGCCAGATGCGGCGCCTGCAGCGGCAGATGGTTCAGGCAACGCACCAGTTCGTATTCACGCGGTGCGCCGATCGACGCTTCCCAGTCGAGGATGAGCGGCGGCTGCGTGCCCGTGAACAGATAGTTGAACTGGTTGTAGTCATTGTGGATCGGGTGCTGCGGATCGTCGGCGGGAAACGCGTCGATGCTGCCCGGATAGTAGCGGTCGAGCAGGCGCAGCGCGAGATCGACGTAGCGGCGCAGGTTGTCGGCGGCGTGGTTCGCGCGTGCGCGATCGAGTGCGTCATGCAGGCTGCGGCGCACTGCGTCCGCGTCGATCGCGGTCAGGCGTGCGCGGATCGTGTCGAGCTGCGGCAAATGGAGCTGCTCGAGGGTCAGATGCAGCGCCGCCAGACTCGCGCCCAGCGCATCCCATTCGGCCGGCGAAAACGTGTCGTAGGTTCTGAACTGCCCGGCTTCCCAGTACGTCAGCATCGCGTGGGAGCCTTGGCCCGTCCACAGCGGCTCGCCGGACGTCGTGCGTTTCAGCGTCTGCACATGGAAACGCGCATCGCCATGCGTCTCGAAGTGCGCGAGCACGGCGGCCTCCTTGGCCGCACGCGCATGATGCCCGGACGCGTAGAGCTTGACCGCTACGCCGCCGTCATCGGTCGGCAGGTGCCACACGCGTTCGCCGACCTGGCGCGGCGGCCCGCTTCGGCCCAGCGCATAGGCATCGCGAATCTCGTCGAAGGTCGCGGCGAGCGAGTCCATTCAGATGCGCTCGGCCGGCCCGTATCGATACGGATGGCCGCTCAGGAACGTGTTGTGCCCGACGTAGCGCACCTTGTACATCGCCGGGCGGAACAGCACCGAGGGATCGTTGTTCGCGATGCCGAGCAGCGGATACAGGTCCTGCCGCACGAAGAACGCGTTGTTGCCCATGTCGTCGCAGCAGACGAGTTCATAGCCCTTCTGCCGGCCGAGCTGGACGAGCGATTCGAGGCTCGCGCCGTAATACGTCGAGCCGTCCCATTCGTGGTCCGGGTTGTAGCACATGACCCAACGCTCGGGCGGTGTGTAGTACGGGTTGTATTCGATCACGACGATGCGCGGCTGGAACGCTTGCAGGCCGCGCCAGACCCAGTAGTCGTTGCCGTCGATGTCGATCGACAGCAGGTCGAAATCGGATGGCGTGTTGGCATCGGCGAGCAACGTGTCGATCGTGTCGGGCTGAACGCGGTCGTGATGCAAGCGAACGCGGTCCGCGCCCGCGTAGTGCGCGGCAAGCTTGCCGAAGCGGTACGCGCTGCCTTCCACCAGCACGCCGGACCAATCCTGTTCGCGCAGCAACCGCGCGGTGTTGCTGTTGCGCAGGCCGTCGCTTGCGCCGATATCGACGCAGAAGCGGTTGGTCGGCGCGATCCGTTCCATCAGGCGCGCCAGGATGCCCTCCTCGGTGCCCTGCGCATACAGGCTTGGCGCAAGGCCGGACAGGTCGAGCGGGAAAGGATGGTCCTGCATCGAGGGAGCGGCTCCGGGTCGGAATTGAGGGTGGTATTCGGAGCGTAATTTACCCGAAGTCGATTGAGGGGAGGAAACTCCGATTCGCGACACCGCCGGCTTCACTGGCGCGGAAATGAAAAAGCCCGCATCGACAATACTGTCGATGCGGGCCCGATGCGTTTCTCACGGCTTCGCGCTGCTATGCGCTCCGGCTTCGTACCACTGCCCGGCCGCAACACATGAACGGAAGCGTCAGGACAATTACTCCTGCCCCTGACTCGTCAGGAACTCCTCGTAATTCCCACCAAAGTCGAACAGCGTGCCATCCGTACGCACTTCGATGATCCGGTTCGCCAGCCCGCTCACGAACTCACGGTCGTGCGACACGAAAATCAGCGTGCCTTCAAACTGCTCGAGCGCGATCTGCAGCGACTCGATCGACTCCATGTCCATGTGGTTGGTCGGTTCGTCCATCAGCAGCACGTTGTGGCGGCCGAGCATCAGCTTGCCCCAGATCATGCGGCCCTTCTCACCGCCCGACAGCACCTTCACCGACTTCTTGATGTCGTCCGACGTGAACAGCAGGCGGCCCAGCGTGCCGCGCACCATCGTTTCGTCGTCGCCGTCCTTGCGGTACTGGTCGATCCAGTCCATCAGCGTGATGTCGTTCGGGAACTCCTCGTACGTGTCCTGCGGCATGTAGCCGACGTTCGCGTTCTCGGACCACTTCACCGTGCCGTGCTCGAGCTCGAGCGCGCCGAGCAGCGAACGCAGCAGCGTCGTCTTGCCCGCGCCGTTCTCGCCGATGATCGCGATCCGCTCGCCCGGCTGAACCGACAGGTTGAAGTTCTGGAAGATCGTGCGCTCGTACTTCTTCGTGATCTCTTCGGCGACCACCGCGACGTTGTGCAGCTTCTTCTCGAACTCGAAACGGATGAACGGGTTCTGGCGCGACGACGGCTTGAATTCCTCGATCTTGATCTTGTCGATCTGCTTCGCACGGCTGGTCGCCTGACGGGCCTTCGACTTGTTCGCCGAGAAGCGGCGCACGAAGTCCTGCAGTTCGGCGACACGCTCCTTCGCACGCGTATTCGCCGCAGCCTGGCGTTCGCGCGCCTGTGCCGAGGCGAGCATGTAGTCGTCGTAGTTGCCCGGCCAGACCTTCAGCGTGCCGAAGTCCATGTCGGCCATGTGCGTGCACACCGAGTTCAGGAAGTGACGATCGTGCGAGATGATGATCATCGTCGAGTTGTACTCGTTGAGCGTTTGCTCGAGCCAACGAATCGAGTTGATGTCGAGGTTGTTGGTCGGTTCGTCGAGCAGCAGCACGTCCGGCTTCGAGAACAGCGCCTGTGCGAGCAGCACGCGCAGCTTCCAGCCCGGCGCGACGTCGCTCATCGTGCCGTTGTGGAATTTCTCCTCGATGCCGATGCCGAGCAGCAGCGCGCCCGCGCGCGCCTCGGCGTCGTAGCCGCCGTATTCGGCGAACTTGCCTTCGAGCTCGGCGGCGTGCATGTAGTCGTCGTCGGTGGCTTCCGGGTTCGCGTAGATCGCGTCACGCTCGGTCATGGCGGCCCACATTTCGGTGTGGCCCATCATCACGACGTCGAGCACGCGCACGTCTTCGTACGCGAACTGGTCCTGGCGCAGCTTGCCGAGACGCACGTTCGGCTCCAGCGCGACGTTGCCTGCGCTCGGCTCGAGGTCACCGCCGAGGATCTTCATGAACGTCGACTTGCCACAGCCGTTCGCGCCGATCAGACCATAGCGGTTGCCCTCGCCGAATTTGACCGAGATATTCTCGAACAAGGGCTTCGGCCCGAATTGCATCGTGATGTTGGCAGTAGAAAGCACGGCAGGTCCCGTTAAAGGATAAATCGACGGAAAACCGTGTATTTTAGCAGGTGTCGGAGAAACTGCCGACCACGCCGTTCCGGCAGCGCATTTCCGGCCCCCCGCATGCCGCCCGGCGGCCCGCCAACACGACGGCACGCGCCCCACCGCCGTCTTACCGGAATCCCGCATGCTTGCCAGCCAGCTTCGCGAACAACTCGTCGGCGCATGGCGCCTCCTGTCCTACGAAGTCCGCCCGCGCGACGGCAGCGCGGTCACCTATCCGCTCGGCCGCGACGCGCGCGGCTGGATCCTGTACACGCCGGACGGCTACATGTCCGCCCAGTTGATGGCCGCCGGCCGGCCGCCCTACGCGGACGGCGACCTGCAGGGCGGCACCGCCAACGAGCGCGCGGCGGCCGCCGGCGGCTACATTGCGTATTCGGGCCCCTTTCAGGTCTCCGACGACGGCACGCTGACCCACGAAATGGACGTCAGCCTGTTCCCGAACTGGCTCGGCAACGTCCAGCAGCGCGCCGTCAGGCTCGACGGCGATCGCCTGCAGCTCGGCACGGCCGCCCCGGTACGGATAGACGGCCGGGAAGTCGATGCCGTGCTGCTCTGGGTGCGCGCGGGCCGCTGACGCCCGTCACTTGCCGGCTTTCGCCGCCGCCCGCTGTGCCGCCTTCGCATTCATCTGACCGAACAGCTCCGAGCACGGCACGTCGCGGTTGTTGCTCGGCGCGATCAGCGGAATCAAGGCCGCGAACGGGTTGATCAGCCCGAGGCCGACCATTGCGCCGGCGCGCAGCGCGAGCGCACCCGCATCGACGCCGACGTCCGGGTTCTTGAACGTGCCCTTCGCGTACAGCGGCGAGCGCAGCGAGAAGATCCGGAAGCCCTTCGTGTGCGGATGGATCTTCAGGTTCAGCGTTTCGTCGCGCAGGCTGATCGGGCCGTCGACGTTGATCAGCGCGTCGTCCGTATCGAGCGCGAAGACCTTCGGGTCGAGAATGCCGTTGGTCGCGACGAAGTCGATCGCCGCGCAGTTGATCTTCACGTCGTTGTTGCCGAACAGCTTCTCGTAGACGACGTTCGCAACGTTCAGCCCCGCCGCTTCCATCAGCAGGCGGCTGATGCGGCCATCCGTCACGAGCGCCTTCACCTCGCCTGTCGACGTCGCGGCCAGCGCGGCCGGCGAGTTGCCGGTCGCCGACAGCGACGCGTCGCCGTTGATCTCGCCGAGCGCCGACTGCATGACCTTCTGCGCCGGGAACAACTGCTTGAGCTTCAGGTGCCGCGCCGCCACCGTGAAGCGGCCCTTCAGCGGCGCACCGCTGCCGTCGAGATGCGCGGTCGTCGCGAGCGTGCCGCCCGCGACGCCGAACTGCAATGGCTCGAGCGACAACACGCCGTCCGTCATCACGATGTGCGTGTACAGGTTGGTGATCGGCAGGTCCGAACTCTTGACCAGCTTGCGACCCGTGAACTTGACGTCCGCATCGAGCGCACGCCAGCGGTCCGTGCGGAACGTCTCGACCGGCAGCACGCGGCCCGACGGCTGTTTCGTCGTGTCGCCGCGCTTGGCCTTGCTCGCGGCCGTATCCGCGCCGATCACCGGGGCGAGATCGGAGAACTGCAGCAGGTTCGACACGAGCTCGCCCGACAGCTTCGGTCGCGGCTCGCGCTGCTCGTAGGTGAGCGTACCGCCGAGATCGCTGCCGCCGACGCGACCGTTGAAGTTCTCGTAACGGAAGGTGCTGGCCTTCCGCTTGAAGTTGCCGATCAGCCGACCTTCGGTCGCGTAAGGCGGCGTATCGGGCAGCGTGATGCCGGTCAGCTGGTAAAGGTGCGACATCGACGTGCCCTGCAGCCACAGTCGCAGGTTGATGGCCGCGAGATGCCTCGGATCGGTCAGCGTGCCGACGATCGCGAGCCGCGTGTCGCCGGCCTTCACGTCGGCCTGCAACGGGAACGGCCGCGACGCGTCCTGGATCGCGAGCACGCCGCCCAGCTTGCCGGTGCCGCTGATCGGCACGTTCTTGTAGCGGCCGTCGACCTTCAGCCCGAACGCATAGGTCGGGCCGGACGGCTTCGCGGGCGCTGCAACGCTGCTTGCGCCGCTTGCACCAGACGCGGCAGCAGCAGCCGATGCCGAAGCGGTGGACGACGAAGCCGAAGCCGACACCACGGCAGACCCGGCCGAAACACCGGTGGCCGACGCCGCACTCGCGGCCTGCGCCGCGGAAGCGCTCGACGCGGCTTCCGCGTTGGCCTTCGCGCTCAACTGCGCGGCGCCATGCTTGCCGACACGCTGTGCCGATGCCGCGCGCGATGTCTGCTCCTGCTCCTTCAGCACGTCGCCGAGCGGAATCGGCTGCCCGAGCGTATCGATCGCGACGGTCAGGTCGGCCTTCGTGATCGCGTCGCGGTACGTGACCGTGCCCTTCGCGAAGCCGAAGCTGTCGAGGCGCACCTTCCACGGCGACGGCTGCGACGATTGCTTGAACTGGAAGGTCCACGTGTTGCGGCCGTCGGCAAGCCGCTCGAGGTCGACGGCCGGATTCACGACGTCAATCGACGGGATCACGATTTCATGCGCGAGCAGCGGCAGGATCGCGAGATCGAAGTGCGCGGCGTCGAGCGTGACGAACTTGGGCATCTTCGCCCAGTCGGGGTTGCCGATCTCGAGCTGCGTGGCCGTAAAGCTCGGCCAGGGCACCCATGCGCGCCAGCCGGTTTCGCCGTCGGGGCGGCGCCAGCCGACCTTCAGGTCGCCGTTGATCGCGAACGGGCGGCCGAGTGCGGCTGTGACCTGCTCGTTGACCCACGGCTTCGCGCGGTTCCAGTCGAAGATAAAGAGAAAGACGCCGGCCGCCGCGATGAGCACCGCGACGATACCGACGATCCATGCAGCCGATTTGCCGATGGCTCGGGCTAGCGTCATGGCGGTTCCGTTGTTGTTCTGAAATGTTGCCGCGCCATGCCGGGCCGCTTGCGTGGACGAACGGCGCACGACACCCGCGGCTTTTCAATCGGTATTATGACGCACGCCATGGTGACGTTTCGGCGCCATTAACGCTTTTTTTCATTTGTGACATGACAGCCCCCACCGGCCTCATCGATGCAGCGCGCATCACGCGGCGCGATGCCAGCAGCGGCAAGACCCTGCTCGCCCCGACCGATTTCAGCCTCGCGGCGGGTTCGCGAATTGCTATCACCGGGCCGTCCGGGTCGGGCAAGAGCGTGCTGCTGCGCGCGCTCGCGCTGCTCGATCCGCTCGACGGCGGCCACATCCTGTGGCGCGGCAAGCGGATCCGGCGCAACGCGATCCCGCGTTACCGGCGCAGCGTCGCCTATGTGCGCCAGCGCCCCGCGCAGATGGACGGCACCGTCGAATCGCAGCTGCGCTACCCGTATTCGCTCGCGATCTATCGCGACGTTGCATTCGATCGCGCGCGCGCCGAAGCGCTCGCCGCGCAGGCCGGCCGGGGTCCCGACTTTCTCGACAAGCGCGCGAGCGACCTGTCCGGCGGCGAAGCTCAGATCACCGCACTGCTGCGCGTGCTGCAGCTCGACCCCGACGTGCTGCTGCTCGACGAGCCGACGTCCGCGCTCGATCCCGAATCGGCGCGCGCGATCGAGGCGCTCGTCGGCGCGTGGTTCGACGCGGCGCCCGACGCCCGCGCTTACATGTGGATCTCGCACGATCCGGCCCAGGCCGCGCGGATCGGCACGATGCGGCTCGTGATGCAGGCCGGCGTGATGCACGTGGCCAACCCGACGGAGGCAACGCAATGAGCCCCGCCCTGCAGGACCTGAGCCTCGTCGACGTCGGCATCGCCGCCGCGCTCGTCGCGGTCAACGGCGCGATTTCGATGGCCCTGTCGCTCGGCCTCGGCCGCAAGCTTGCGCTCGCGGCCGTGCGCACCGTCGTGCAGTTGCTCGCGATCGGCTACGTGCTCGGCTGGGTATTCGGTCATCCTCACTGGTACGTCGTGCTGCCGCTCACCGCGCTGATGACGCTGATCGCCGGGCTCGCCGGCGCGGGACGCGGCAAGCGCACGTATCGCGGCCAGCGCATCGACAGCATCGCGTCGATCTGGTTCAGCAGCTGGTTCGTCGCGGCGGTCGGCCTGTTCGTCGTGATCCGCATCCATCCGTGGTACGCGCCGCAATACGCGATTCCGATCCTCGGGATGATTCTCGGCAATACGCTCACGGGCGTGTCGCTCGGCGTCGAGCGGATGATGGAGGAACTCACGGCGCGCCGCGACCGCGTCGAAACCGCACTCGCGCTCGGCGCGACGCGCTGGGAAGCCGCGCAGGACGCCGCGCGCCAGGCCGTGCGCGCCGGCATGCTGCCGACGCTGAACCAGATGGCCGTCGTCGGCGTCGTGAGCCTGCCGGGGATGATGACGGGCCAGGTGCTGGCCGGCCAGTCGCCGCTGCAGGCCGTGCGCTACCAGATCGTGATCATGTTCCTGATCGCCGCGGCCTCCGCGCTCGGCACGGTCGGCGCGGTGCTGATGACCTATCGCCGGCTGTTCTCGGCGGATCACCGCTTTCTCGCGGCGCGGCTCGAAGAACGCGCGCACTGACACGCGGCGCCATCGCGCGATGCGCTCGCGCGGTTCGCCAGTCAGCGCGCGCTGCGGCGCTTGCCGAGCGCCTGCCGCAACGCGGCTGCGATGTCCGCGTCCGGCGCGAGCCCGTCGACCGACGCGACGAGCCTTACCGCACGCGGTGTCGTCACATAGGCCTGCGCGCCGACATAGCCGCCGCTGCCGGCCGAGCGCGTCGTCACGACGAGCGCCTGCGGCGCACGTGCACCGAGGTCGGCCGTGAATGCATCGGTAACCGTACCATCACGCGCATGCAGCACGCCCGTCACGTAATCGTCGGTATCGAAGCCGGGGGCGGCATGCGCGGTCGAATACACGCGCACCGCGTAGCTGCCGGTCGAGCACGGTTCGAGTGCGCCGCTCGACACGACCGCCACCTGCTGCCGCGACGGCAGCTCGACTTTCTTCACGAACCCGCAATCGTCGGCCGCGTGCGCGGGCGCGGCGACGAACGCAAGGGCACACAACAGCGCGCGCATTCGGTATTTCATCGGATGTCGTGACAGGAAGGTGATGATGCGGCCGAGCATAGCGTGACATTCGCATGACGTCATGCGGGTCGCTTTGCGACGCTGTCGCACGGCGAACGGCTGCCATGCCGTTGAAGCAGGTCGCGAGAAAGCATTGTGACGGCGACACGAAACGGTCACGTGCCGCCGCGAGGTTTCGCAGCAAGTCGAATCCGTTGCGCGCGCACCGGCTCCGACGCCGGGCCGCCCGCGCCGTTCAACGCTTGATCGACACCGTCACCTTCGTGCCATCGCTCATCGTGACGGACTTCGATCCGCCGTTGGTCGAGATCGACACCCACTTCACCTGGCTCACCGACACGACGTCCGGACACTGCAGCGACTTGCCACCGGCCGTCACGTTGCGCGTGCCTTTCGGCGCGGCCGCCTGGAAGCTCAACTGCACGTTGGCGATCCCCTTCGCGTCGATCGACGGCGCGAGCCGCACCTGGGTCTGGCGCACCATCGCGCCGTTCTCGTCGCGCGGCAGGTTCTCGGCGTTCGGGCAACCTTCCGGCATCGCGACCGCCCCGCTCGGCGGCACCGACTTCCAGTTGAAGTCGTCCGTCTCGCCCGAGCGGATCTTGCGGGTCTCCTGCGTATTGCCGAAGGTCTTCGAGTCGACCTTGACGGTGTATTCGAGCTGTCCGGTACCGCCGCCCTTCAGGCTGCCCTTGACCGGCGGCGCCGCGAATACGCTCGCGCTGACGCACGCCGCCGCGAACACGACCGACCACGTTGCGGCGACTGACAAGCTGCGTTGGCTCATGCTGACCTCCTTGGTATGCGGCGGCACGCGCGTGCCGCGCGGTTTTCGATGCATGATGCGCTGCCAGTCTAACGCCAAGCGGCATGCAGTGCGCCGCAAACGCATCGGGTGTTACCCCGCTTGCGTTCGCGGCGCCGCAACCTTACGTGCGATGCCGGCTCAGAAGCCGCTCAGCACGAGCTTGCCGATCGAACGCCCGGCCTCGAGCAACTGGTGCGCGCGCCGCACGTTCGCCGCGTTGATCGTGCCGAGCTGCTCGCCGAGCGTCGTGCGCAGCGTGCCGCCGTCGACGAGCCGCGCGACTTCGCCGAGGATCCGGTGCTGTTCGATCATGTCCGGCGTCTCGAACATGGCACGCGTGAACATGAATTCCCAGTGAAACGCCGCGCTCTTCGCCTTCAGCAGTTCGACCGGCACCGGCTTGTCGTTCTCGACGATCGTGCAAATGCCGCCCTGCGGCCGGACGACCTCCGCAGCGGCCGGAAAGTGACGATCCGTGTCGTTGAAAATCAGCACGTAGTCGACGTTCGGATACCCGGCCTCGCGCAGCTGCGCGGGCAGGTCGCCGAAATGGTCGACCACCGCGTCCGCGCCCAGCGAGCGCACCCACTCGGCCGACGCCGGCCGGGATGCCGTTGCGATCACGTGCAGCTTGCCGAGCGCCTTCGCGAGCTGGATCGCGATCGAACCCACGCCACCCGCGCCGCCGATGATCAGCACCGACTGGCCGGCGTCCGCGCCCTGCGGCGATACACGCAGCCGGTCGAACAGTGCCTCCCATGCGGTCAGCGCGGTGAGCGGCAGCGCGGCGGATGCGGCGAAATCGAGCGTGCGCGGCTTCAGCGCGGCGATCCGCTCGTCGACCGTATGGAATTCGCTGTTCGCACCCGGCCGCGTGATGCTGCCCGCGTAGAACACTTCGTCGCCGGGCCGGAACAGCGTGACGTCGGCGCCCACCGCGACCACCGTGCCGGCCGCATCCCAGCCGAGCACGCGCGGCGTGTCCTCGACCTGCGGCTTCGGCGCGCGCACCTTGGTGTCCACCGGGTTCACGGAAATCGCCTCGACCCTCACGAGCAGGTCGCGCGGGCCCGGCACGGGCTGCGGCAGTTCCACGTCGAGCAGCGCTTGCGGGTCGTCGATCGGCAGATAACGGGTCAGTCCAACGGCTTTCATCACGACACTCCTTCAAGGAAACCTGTGGGCCGCGGCGCAGCCCCATGAACGTCATCGTAGGCAACCCGATCATTCGAGAAAAGCGCTATATTTCCTGAAACATTTTCAGGAATTTCAGAATAATGGCCTCCGATCCGATTCCGGCCCCCGACAAGCCGCTCGACCTGCTCGACGTCGGGCTGTTCGTGCGCGCGGCGCTGCTCGCGAACGTCACGGCGGCCGGGCGCGAGTTCGGCGTGTCGGCCGCGGTCGCGAGCGCGCGCATCGCGCAGCTCGAACGCCAGCTCGGCGCAAGGCTGCTGCACCGCACCACGCGCCGCATCAGCCTCACGCAGGACGGCGAAGTCTTCATGGCGCACGCCGACACGCTGCTGTCGGCCGCCGATGCCGCGCGCGCATCGGTCGGCCACGGCCGCACCGAGCCGTACGGGCGGCTGAAGGTGTCGATGTCGTCGTCGTTCGGCCGCCAGCATGTCGCGCCGGTGATTCCCGCGTTCCTGCGCCGCTATCCGTCCGTGTCGCTCGACCTGCGGCTGTCGGACGAGATCGTCGACCTCGTCGACGACGGCTACGACGTCGCGATCCGCCTCGGCGCGCTGAAGGATTCGACGCTCGTCGCGCGCAAGCTCGCCACGAACCGTCGCGTGCTGTGCTGCTCGCCCGCGTATCTCGCCGAACACGGCACGCCGCGCCATCCGGCCGACCTTGCGCAGCACGAGTGCGTGATCCTCGGCGACCAGCGCGACTGGTCGTTCGCCACGCCGCAAGGCCCGCTCACCGTGCGGGTCGGCGGCCGGCTCGTCGCGAGCAACGGCGAGGCGATCCGCGAAGCGCTCGTCGACGGCTTCGGGATCGCGATCAAGTCGACCTGGGACGTCGGCCCGCTGCTCGCGAGCGGCGCGCTCGTCGCGGTGCTCGACGACTATCCGTTCGCGGAAGACATCGCGATCTGGGCCGTCTACCCGAGCCGCGCGCACGTTCCGCTGAAGACGCTCGCCTTCATCACGTTCCTGGCCGAGCATTTCGGCGATCCGCCGTACTGGGATCGCGCGGACGGGCAATGACCGCGGCGCCGCGCACGCTTTCGATCCGCCCCCGCCGCCGCGTGCGGCCAACCGGCTACAATGGCGCGTTCGCCACGCAAGGGCCCGACGCCGGACAGGGCCCGCATCGGCAGGCGGCCGCCCGTTGGCCGCATACGCATTTCATTCGTTTCCCAACCATCCCGTCATGACCCACAACCTCGTCATCCAGAGTCTTGCGCCGCTGTCGGACGCCCATCACAAACCGCTGCTCGCGCTGTCGCGCGGCACCCGCATCGTGCAGACCGACGATCATGCGCTGCGGATCGACAACGCGAACCCGGCGCAACGCGTCGACATCGATGCTTACTGCGGCACGCACGCGCTCGACTTCGCGTTCGTCGAGGCCGGCCTCTCGCTCGGCGATTTCGGGCTCGCCGTGATGGACATGGATTCGACGCTGATCACGATCGAGTGCATCGACGAGATCGCCGATTTCTGCGGGCTGAAAACGCAGGTCGCGGAGATCACCGAAGCGTCGATGCGCGGCGAGATCCGCGACTTCAACGAAAGCCTCACGCGCCGTGTCGCGCTGCTGGCCGGGCTCGATGCGCACGCGCTCGAACGCGTGTACGAGGAACGGCTGCAACTGTCGCCGGGCGCCGAGAAGATGCTCGCCGGCGTGAAGGCTGCCGGCATGAAGACGCTGCTCGTATCGGGCGGCTTCACGTTCTTCACCGAACGGCTGAAGGCCCGCCTCGGCCTCGACTACGCGCATGCGAACACGCTCGAGATCGTCGACGGCAAGCTGACCGGCAAGGTGCTCGGCGAGATCGTCAACGCCGACGTGAAGGCGCGCCTGCTGCGCGAGACGTGCGCGTCGCTCGGCCTGGAGCCGAGCCGCGCGATCGCGATGGGCGACGGCTCGAACGACCTGAAGATGATGGCCGAAGCCGGGTTGTCGGTCGCGTACCACGCGAAGCCCGTCGTGCGCGATGCGGCGACGGTCGCGTTCGATCACGTGGGCCTCGACGGGCTGTTGCGGCTGTTCTGATCCCGCGGAATCCGAAATGAAAAACGCCGGCGCGATGCAACATCGCGCCGGCGTTTTGTTTTTCTGCCGAACGTTGTCGGCGGCCGATCAGCCGAGCGCAGCCTGCATCGCGCGCTCGATGTCCGCGCGCAGATCGCCCTCGTCTTCCAGGCCGACATAGAAACGCACCAGCGTGCCGCGATGCGCCCAGTCCGGACGCATCGACGCAACGTCGTAAGGCATCGCGAGGCTGCACGCGCCGCCCCAGCTCCAGCCGATCGCGAACAGCTCGAGCGACTCGACGAAGCGGTCGACCTGCTCCGCACTGTAGCGTTCGTCGAACACCACCGAGAACAACCCGCCCGCACCGGTGAAATCGCGCATGAACGACGCGTGCCCCGGGCAATCGGCGATCTGCGGGTGCAATACCGCCGCGATCTCCGGCCGCGCCTTCAGCCATTGCGCGAGCGCAAGCGCGCTCTTGCTGTGCGCGTCGAAACGCACCTGCATGCTCGGCAGGCTGCGCAGCACGAGCGAGCAATCGTCGACCGACACGCCGACGCCGCAGCGCATCCGCGCGAGCTTCAGCTGCGCATGCAGCGCCGCGTTCGCGGTGATCGTCGCCCCCATCAGCACGTCGCTGCCGCCCGACTGGTACTTGGTCAGCGCCTGCACCGAGATGTCGACGCCGTGTTCGAACGGCTTGAACGCGAGCCCGGCCGAAAAGGTGTTGTCGATCGCGGTAACGATGCCGCGCGCCTTCGCGGCCGCCGTGATCGCCTGCACGTCCGGCACTTCCATCGTCACCGAGCCGGGTGCCTCGATCCAGATCAGCCGCGTGTTCGGCTGGATCAGGTCGGCGATGCCGGCGCCGATCAGCGGATCGTAGAAGCGCGCGGTGATGCCGAAATCCTTCGCGAGCCAGTTGCCGAAATCGGCGTTCGGCCCGTACACGTTGTGCGGAATCAGCACGTCGTCGCCGGCTTTCACGATCCCGAAGTAGACGTTCATGATCGCCGCGAGACCCGACGGTTGCAGCAGCGCATGCGTACCGCCCTCGATCTCGGCGAGCCGCTGCGCGAGCGCGAGCGACGTCGGCGTCGCATGCAGGCCGTAGCGCCACTGGTTGTCGTTGTGCCAGACGAGCGCACGCATCGTCGCGAGATCGGGAAACACGACCGTCGACGCGCGCGCGACCGGCGGCACGAATGAACGGAAGCCTTCCGGGATCACGTCGTCGGGTTGAACGATGCGGGTTTGCAGTGCGCGCTTGGGAGTGGATGCAGTCATGACTGGAAGCCGGGCACGAGGCCGTTCGGTTGCGGAATATGCAGCTAGATTAGCCAAAATCGGCGCAATTGGCCCGGTACAATGCGCGCCGCGCGCACCGAGCCAGCGCGGGTTCAGTCGTCGGTGCGCAGATTGACGACGCCGCCCACCGTCTCGATTTCCTGCACGCGGCCGTCGCGCACCTGCAGCGCCGCGCGCTTGCCCGGCGCGTGACGCAGCACGACGGGCTGCGGATCCGACTCGTCCGAATTCATCCGGTCGGCCTTCAAGTCGCCCGTCGCATCGAAGCGGCCGATCCACACGCCCGTGATGTTCGTGCCGTCGTTCGATTCCTCGATTTCGAGCGTGTCGCCGTCGCGATCGCCCGCGAGCAGCACGACCTCGCCCGTATCGGCGAACTGGTATTCGCCGTGCACGCCTTCCTCGTCCGTCTTCGGGCCGAGATGCACGACGATCGGCCGGTCACCGAGCGTGCCTTCGTAGCGCGGCAGGCGGGCAAACTCGGGATTCGGCTTCAGCGGCCGCGCCATTGCCGGTTCATCCTGCTGCACGCCCGGCGCGACGGCCTGTGCCGCGGAGACGCCCGGCATCACCATGCCCGCCGCCAGCGCGCCCGCGACGACGAGCGCCCGTTGCCATTGCGAATATCGACCCACCGTGTGTTGCTCCTTGCTTCAGATTCGCTCGAAAACCGCGGAAACCGCGGCGATGCCCTGCCCGCCCTACGGTGCCGTGGCCGGCGTGCGCATGCCGCATCAGCCCTGCATCAGGCGCTCCACCGCATCGCGGTGCGGAATCGGCGCGACCGCGCCGTAGCCCGTCGTCGACAGCGCCGCCGCGGCGTTCGCGTAACGCGCCGCCGCGAACGGATCGTCGCCCGCGACGATCCGCGCGACGAAGGCACCGCCGAAGCAGTCGCCTGCACCTGTCGCGTCGACAGCTTCGACCGCGAAGCCCGGCACGACGCGCCGCTCGTTCGGCGTCGCCACGTAAGCACCTTCCTTGCCGAGCTTCAACGCGACGACCTGCGGCCCGTGTTCGAGCATCGCATCGACGATCGCATCGCGATCGTTCGCGCCCGTGAGCGCCGTCACGTCGTCCCAGCTGGGCAGGCAGATGTCCGTCTGGCGCAGCGCCTCGCGCATCACCGCGCGAGCCCGCGACAACGGCCACAGCTTCAGGCGCAGGTTCGTATCGAAGCTGACCTTCGCGCCGTGGCGGCGAGCGTGGTCGATCGCCGCGAATGCGGCGTCGCACGCGGCCGTGCTGATCGCGAGGCTGATGCCCGACAGGTGCACGGCTTTCGCCGCGGCCAGTGCATCGAGCGGCAGATCCCCCGTTGCGTAACGGCTCGCCGCCGAGCCCGCACGCAGGTAGTCGAACTGGTGACCGTCGGCGCCGTGCGTGACGAAGTACACGCCGGTCGGCGCCGCGCGGTCGATCCGCACGTACGTCGTGTCGACGCGTTCCGCGCGCCACATGTCGGCCAGCAGGCGGCCGAACGGATCGTCGCCGATCGCCGACACGAAGCCCGTCGACGCGCCCTGGCGCGCCGCGGCGATGCAGAAGTTCGACGTGTCGCCGCCGAAGCCCTGCAGGAATTCAGGCCGGCCCGGCTGCGACTGGTTGAATTCGATCATCGCCTCGCCGAGCGCGAGGATCTCCGGGAATGCCGCGGTCATCGCTTACACCTCGCCCCACAGATCGTGGCCGTCGGCGCCCGTGATCTTCACGGACACGAAATCGCCGACCTTGTAGCGCTTCGATGCCTTCGCCGCCGGCTCGACATAGACGACGCCGTCGATCTCCGGCGCATCAGCCGCCGTGCGGCCGATCCCGCCTTCCTCGCTCACTTCGTCGATCAGCACCTTGAGGGTCTTGCCGACCTTGCGCTGGATGCGATTCGCCGACACTTCCTCGGCGACTTCCATGAAGCGTGCGCGGCGTTCCTCGCGGACTTCATCCGGCAGCGCGCCGTCAAGTTCGTTCGCGGTCGCGCCTTCGACCGGCGAATACGCGAAGCAGCCGACGCGATCGAGTTCCGCCTCGCGGATGAAGTCGAGCAGCGTTTCGAACTGCTCTTCCGTCTCGCCGGGGAAGCCTGCGATGAACGTGCTGCGAATCGTCAGGTCCGGGCAGATCTCGCGCCACTTCTGCACACGCTCGAGCACCTTCTCGGCGTTCGCCGGACGCTTCATGCGCTTCAGCACTTCCGGGTGCGCGTGCTGGAACGGCACGTCGAGATACGGCAGCACGTGGCCCTTGAACGGGCCTTCGGCCATCAGCGGAATCACTTCGTCGACGCTCGGATACGGGTACACGTAGTGCAGGCGCACCCATGCGCCGTACTGCGCGGCGAGTTCGCCGAGCGCGGCGACCAGGTCGGTCATGCGCGTCTTGATCGGCTTGCCGTTCCAGAAGCCCGTGCGGTACTTCACGTCGACGCCGTACGCGCTCGTGTCCTGCGAGATCACGAGCAGTTCCTTCACGCCCGACTTGAACAGGTTCTCGGCTTCCAGCATCACTTCCGCGACCGGACGCGACACGAGATCGCCGCGCATCGACGGGATGATGCAGAACGTGCAGCGGTGGTTGCAGCCTTCGGAGATCTTCAGGTATGCGTAGTGGCGCGGCGTGAGCTTGATGCCGGCGGCGGGCACGAGATCGGTGAACGGATCGTGAGGCTTCGGCAGGTGCGAATGCACCGCCTGCATCACTTCACCCACCGCGTGCGGGCCGGTGACGGCGAGCACCTTCGGGTGGACTTCCTCGATCAGGTTCGACCCGCTGGCGCTCGACTTCGCGCCGAGACAGCCGGTGACGATCACCTTGCCGTTCTCGGTCAGCGCTTCGCCGATCGCGTCGAGGCTTTCCTGCACGGCTTCGTCGATGAAGCCGCAGGTGTTCACGACGACGAGGTCGGCACCGTCGTAGGTGCCGGAGATTTCATAACCTTCGGCGCGCAGTTGCGTGATGATCTGTTCGGAGTCGACGAGCGCCTTCGGGCACCCGAGGGATACGAACCCTACTTTGGGGGATTGGGACATCTGGAATGTGGGGGCGTGGCAGCAAAAGCGTGAGTTTACAGCCATTTAGGGGTGGCGAGGCAAAACAAGCAGCCGGCGGCGGCATAGACCGTCGAATCGGATGCACGACGCGCTGGCGGGCCGTCATGCGATGGCTGCCTGATGCGTCCCTTTCCCTTTGAAACAGTGCATTGCCGCGCGACCCGCTCACGCGATGTCCGAAACCAACGCATTTGAAGCGCTGACGGCGCCGCGCTTCCTTTGATCCCGGTGAGACGCTCGATCGAGCGGAAGGCAAGGCGCACCTGCATTCACGATCTTTCATGGCCGGGTCCTGCGGACGAGTGCGCCGGTTCTGTCCCAAACATTCGAACTCGTCTCATTTCACGATAATGGGGCGCAAAGTAGCATCGCGCATGAGTCTCCCTGCCCCCGGCTGCATTGCCGCATGGGGTCGAATCTGGCTCATCAGCTCTTCCGCGTTCATCCTGCCTACACAAAAGGACGCTACATGTCAGTACGACGTTTGATATGCACCTGGCTCTCGCTGTGCCCGTTGATTGCAGGCACGGCGTTGGCCCAACCCGTCGAGGTACCGGGCTTTACCCACGTGCGCTCCCTGGGCGGTATCGACGAATACCGTCTGGATGCCAACGGCCTTACCGTGCTTGCCGTGCCCGATTCCGCTGCGACGGTGGTCAGTTTCCAGGTGTTGTACCAGGTGGGTTCACGCAACGAAGCCGCGGGCACGACCGGCGACACTCACCTGCTCGAGCACCTGATGTTCAAGGGCAGCCGGCACTACAACAAGGCGCTCGGCAATTCACTGAACAGCTACATGGAGCGAGTGGGCGCGACCTTCAACGCCACCACTTCGATGGACCGCACCAACTACTTCGGCACGCTCGGGCGCGATGCGCTGGAAGGCTACATCGCGATCGAGGCCGACCGCATGCGCAACCTCCTGCTGCGCCCGGAAGACCTGGCGAGCGAGATGACGGTGGTACGCAACGAGTACGAGCGAGGCGAGAACAGTCCTTTCACCGCCTTGTTCCAGCAGGTCATGGCCACGGCTTACCAGGCACACCCCTACCACCATCCGACCATCGGCTGGCGTAGCGATATCGAGCATGCGAGCGTGGACAAGCTGCGCCGTTTCTACGACACCTTCTACTGGCCGGACAACGCCACCGTCATCCTGGTCGGCGATTTCCGGCCGGACCAGGCGTTGGGGTGGGTCAGGCAGTATTACGGCGGCATCCCGCGCGCGCCCAAGGCCATTCCCGCTGTCACGACCGAAGAGCCGCCGCAGCAGGGGCCGCGAAGGCTGGTGCTCAAACGCGCGGGCGCAACGGGCAATCTGATCATCGCCTTCAAGGGGCCGCGCGCGCTCGACCCCGATGCGGCTGCGTTGACCGTACTGGGCCTGGTATTGAGCCAGGGCAAGAGCAGCCGGCTGTATCGCGCACTGGTCGACACCACGGTTGCCACGCAAGCCGGCGCCGGTTTCCATGCGCTGCGCGATCCCGGTCCGTTCGTCGTGACGGTCAGCCTGCCGCCCGACGCGAAACACGAGCAGGCCGAGAAAATCGCCTGGACCGAACTGGAGCGGATCAAGACCGAGGGCGTCACTCGCGACGATATCCAGCGAGTGCTGGGCCCTTACCGGGCCGATCAGGTCTACCAGCGTGACGGCGTCCGCTCGACGTCCGCCCGCTTGGGCAACGCGGTCTCGCAGGGCGACTGGACACGGTTCGTCACCGAGCTTGAAGAACTGGAAAAGGTGACGCCCGCCGATGTGCAGCGCGTCGCCCGCAAGTACCTCATTGAAAACCAGAGCACCACCGGCTGGTTCGTCCCGGAGAAATCTTCATGAAGCATGTTCGTTTCAACCATCTGCGGACGTGGTTCGTGTGGTTCGCCTTGCTATGCCTGCCTGTTGCGGCTCAGGCAGGCATCGCCGACCGCGTCGTGCGCTCCCAGGCCGGCAGCATCACGCTATTGACCTATTCGATGTCGCCGCAGGAAATGGTGTCCCTTACCGGGGTGATGCCCCTGGGCGATGCCGACACGGCCAGCAAGGCGGCCAATCCCGCCGTGCCGTTGCTGACGGGCATGTTGCTCCAGGAGGGCAGCACCCGTCGCGACAAGGTGGCGATCTCCGCGCTGCTGGAAAGCCTGGGCGCTCAGTTGTCGTTCCAGACCGACGGCGGCTATGTCGGCATACACGGCCAAAGCCTGACCAAGGATTTGCCGACGCTGATCGACCTGATGGCGGAGCAGTTGCGCCTGCCGGCCTTCAGGCCGGAGGAGCTGGCCAAGGCCAAGAGCCGGCTGGAGGCCGCGGTCCGTAACACCGGAGAAAACCCATCGGCTCGGGCCAGCGAGGCGCTGAATCGGTCCATTTACCCCGATGACCACCTCAACGCACCGGTGCCGCGCGAACGGATGCTCGAAGCGATCGCCGCTGCTACGCTGGACGACATCAAGGCCTTTCATCAAGCCTATTACGGGCCCGCCCACATGACGCTGGTCGTGGTCGGCGGCGCGGACCCTCGCCGCCTGCAGTCCATGGTGACCGAAGCCTTCGCGGGCTGGAGCGGGGGCCGGGCACTCGTGCGACAGGGCCCGCCACGCAAAGCAAGCCGGCCCGACACGCAGCGCATCGCCATGGGGGACAAGGAATCCGTCAGCGTGATGCTGGGTCAGGCCATCGACCTGCGCGCCAACGATGCCGACTATCTGCCCCTCAGCGCGGCTGTCAACATCCTGGGCAACGGCTTCACCGGCCGCCTGATGGCAGGGGTCCGCGACAAGGAAGGCCTGACCTATGGCATCCGCGCCGGCCTGTCCGGGCTCTCCCTGATGGACGGCGGATTCGTCATCACCAGCAGCTTCGCCCCGCCCCTGCTGGACAAGGGCGTCGCCAGCACGCGCCGGATTCTGGATGCCTGGTGGAAACAGGGCGTTACCCAAACGGAACTGGATGCACGCAAGGACGGCATGATCGGCCGCCATCAAGTCGCGATGGAAACCACCGGGCAGATGGCCGCCATGATCGCCCAGACGGTGCTCCAGGACCGTCCGCTGAGTGACCTGGACACCTATCCCGCGCGCGTCCGCGCGTTGACCGTCGAACAGGTCAACACCGCCATCCGCACGTACCTGGCCCCCGACAAGATGACATTGGTGGAAGCAGGCACGTTTGCGGAGAAATAACCGCCGCCTCGCTTCGTTCCGCACCCCGCCCGGCTTCGGCCGGGCCGCTGCCATCGCACTGCCGCGCATCGCCAGAGGGCGGTTCGCTGCAGCGCTCGTGGGAAGCCCTCGACGCGTGCGCACTCGAGTGAGCCGGAGCCCGGCGGGCAAGCACGGTCCGCCACCATCAGCGCACGACAATCGCCCCGGGCGCGAACTGCCGTTATGCGAGAATCGGAACCTCCAACCGCTTCACTTCAGCCATGACGGGGCTCGCATGACCACCCACATTACGATCGAATTCACCGAACACGCAGCCGAAGCCATTGGCGAGCAAACCAGCACCAGCTTCTCCTACGACCAGGGCGCGCACGTACCGCAACCGGGCGACTTCGTCGAACTCGAGAATTCTCGCCAGACGTTCCTCGTGATCGGCCGCGTGTTTTCGCTCAAGGCCAACTACAGCGCCGTCAAGCTCGTGCTCGACCTCCCGCCGTCGGACGGCGAGCAGGATTTCGATCAGACGCACTGACGGACGACGAGACGCGTGACCCGTCACGCGTCCATGATCGCGGTCGCCGCCAGGTGCCCAAGCTGGGGCGCCAGGATCACGCCGGGATGCGCGACAACGGCATAAACCCCTGCAATACCCGGCAAAAATCCATTGATCGGCGCCCCGTCGTTCGTCATCGGCCGAAGCGCCGATTTCGCGGAGAGCAGCGTGAGGGTCGGCGGCTCGGCAAACAGCGCCGAAATGTCCGAGGCCGTACGCGCAGCAAGCGCTGCAAGCCCGCTGTCTCCCTCTTCCGGAGGATCCGCGGCTGACAGCAGGCTACCCGACGGGCCGACCCGCACTTCGAGATCCTGCCCATAGAGCAAGTGGCTGATGAGCCCCGGCTCGGCAGCAAACCGCATCAAGACGGCCGGCTCCTCGCGAACCGGCAACGACACGCCCAGGCCCGCGGCAATGGCCACCGCGGAAGCCGCATTCGCCAGGACGACAACATCCGCCGGCACATGCCCATGCGCGGTATGCACACCGACAGCGTGCCCATTGCGCGTTTCGACCGCTTCGACTGCACAACCGCACCGGATCTCCGCGCCGGCCGCTTGTGCACCGGCCAGCAACTGATGCGTCAGGTCGATCGGCTCGACCACGAAATCATCCGGTGCCCACGCGATCAACTCGGGAAGCCGTGCAAGACGCGGCTCAATCCGGGCCACCTCTCGACGCCCCAACGCTTCCATGTGCACGCCCGCCGCGCGCTGCGCGTCGATCAGGGCAGCGGTCTGTGCATCCGAATCCAGCCAGACAAGTGCCCCGCGCGTCGTCACCGGCAACGGGCCCAGCTCACGCTCGAGCCGGGCGAACTCCGGGAGCGCTCCGAGCGTGCGGGAGAACCCGGGCGGGTTTTCAGAAGGAAGCGCGCTGCCGGTACCCACCCAGCCGAACGACCAGTGGGTCGCGCCGCCCGCGGGCACCATCTGCTGTTCCAGCAGCGTGACCTGTGCGCCCGATCGCGCAAGATGCCATGCGGTGGATGCACCGACGATGCCACCACCGATCACGACGACGCGCAGCAGGTTGTGTCCCATGCGTGACATTCGGAAGTTGCGGGGTTCCGACTATACCGTCCGCCCCGCTTCGCCGCTGTGCGGTTGCTCGCCGCCCTCTCGCGCCCGGCATCGAAGCAGTCGCCTGATCGACATCCGCTGCGCACGACGCTCGGGCTCAAAAAAACAAAAAGCCCGCCATGGCGGGCCGTGCTCGTGCGCTGAATTCGTCACCGCATGTCCGGAAACACCGGCGCCTTCAGGCATCGATCGAACCACAAGGCATCATCTCCATCGCCGATCGGCCACATTTCCGCATCGAGCTGCGGCAACCCGGCAACCGGCGCTGACGCGCGGTTATCGCCACCGGACGTCCCCGCACGCATCCACGCCGAGTGCACGCCACCGGTGTCGCACGCACTCCCATGGGCCTGCGCTTCGCAGTACGCAACGGGTCGCACCTTCCCGCCATCGGCCGTGCTCACCGACCGGTACTGATAGACCGCACCGGTCGCCCAGTCCTCGCTCTGGCTGCAGACCCGCGCACGATGCTGCACATGGACCGCGCCGAAACACGCATAGGAAACGTGCGCCCCGGTCGCATCGTCGGGAATGAAGTCGCAGTTTGCATCGAAACCGGTAAGCGGGCCGCCCGTGTATTTCGCGAGCCACTGGCGCTCGGCCTGCGCACGCGCGATCAACCCTTTGTTCGATTGATCGGCCAGTACGGCGGTGCGCCGATCGATTGCATTGCGCACTTCGTCGACGGCGAGCGGACGACCTTCGTAATCGGCGTCGAGACGGTTGTTGCGCGCGTCGATCCAGCGGCGCTGGCTGCGCACCAGCATGTCGCGGATAGCCGTGTCCGGTGCGGCCTTCAGCGCGCCCGTGTACGCCGAATTCATCCGCGTGTCGGCTGCGCGCAGCACGGGGCTCGCGCAGATACGCTTCTCGACCGGCTGCACGGCTTTCGCACAATCCATCGCAAAGCCAGGTACCGCGACACCAACGCCCATCATGAACATCGAAGCAAAACCGGCCAGCCGGCCGGCCGATGCCATTCGAATCCCACGCATGCTTTCTCTCAGTCGGTTTTTTCTTGGTCGCACTGCCCCGATGCGACATCACCCATCACGGCCTGTCGTGCCCGGGCGCCGGTAGTGCATTTCGCCGAACGCAGCTGCCACACCGCGCAGCGCCGCTCATGGTACGCGTGCCTGCACGAACGCGCACCACCAGGCGCGACACGCGCCGGTGTTCCTTCGCTGGTGACGGGATCTCGATCGACTGAACAACGGCCACGCATGCCCGAACCCGGCACGCGCATTCGATGCCGACGGTCATGAACGACCGTCGGCGAGAGGGTCCGGCAGGCGGCCGCACATCGTCGCGCCCGAATGCGCGATCGGCCGACCCGCGCCGCACCGCTTCGCGGCACCGACGCCCGACGGGTTGCCCGCCGCGGTCGGCCTGCCGCGAAACCGCTACTTCTTTTCCGGCTCCGACGCGCCCGGCTGCTTGAACGGGAACGTGCTGAACATCGACTTCGCCTGGTTCTGCATCTGCTCCTGCATCTGCACGAACATGTTCTTCGACTGCTCGATATAGCTGGTCATCATCCCTTGCATCATCGGCGCCTGCATGTTCATGAACTGCGACCAGACTTCCGGATTCATCGCATTGCCTTCGTACAGGTTCTTCGACTGATCCGCGAGTTTGTTCTGGATGTCGATGAACGCCTGGATGTTCTTTTCCAGGTACGTGCCCATCATGCCCTGCATCGCATGCCCGTAGAAACGGATGATCTGCGACAGCATCGACGACGAGAACATCGGCACGCCGCCGCTTTCCTCTTCGAGGATGATCTGCAGGAGGATGCTGCGCGTCAGGTCTTCGTTGGATTTCGCATCGACGACCTTGAAGTCCTCCTGCTCCAGCACGAGTTGCTTCACGTCGGTCAGCGTAATGTACGTGCTTGTCTCGGTATCGTAGAGCCGACGGTTCGGGTACTTCTTGATGAGCCGTTCGGCCGTCTTCTTTGTAGTAGTCATGTAACGCCTTTGAGTGCAGCGTAGCGGAAGTGACGAATCCCCGCCGCCCGAATCCGGGAGGCGGGGGCCTTCGGAAAACGCCCGGCTGCGCGGCCACCCGGCCCGCGCAGCGCGGACGCTCAGCCCATGTGCAGGCCGCCGTTCAGCGAGAAGTCTGCGCCCGTCGCGAAACCCGAATCGTTCGACGCGAGCCACGCGACGATCGAACCGATTTCCTCCGGCCCGCCGAGACGCCGCACCGGGATCGTCGCGACGATCTTCTCGAGCACGTCCGGGCGGATCGCCTTCACCATGTCGGTACCGATGTAGCCCGGCGACACGGTGTTGACCGTCACGCCCTTCGTCGCGACTTCCTGGGCGAGCGACATCGTGAAGCCGTGGATGCCGGCCTTCGCGGTCGAGTAGTTGGTCTGGCCGAACTGCCCCTTCTGGCCGTTCACCGACGAAATGTTGATGATGCGGCCCCAGCCGCGTTCAACCATCCCGTCGATCACCTGCTTCGTCACGTTGAACAGGCTCGTCAGGTTGGTGTCGATCACGGCGGTCCAGTCTTCGTGCGTCATCTTGCGGAACACGACGTCGCGCGTGATGCCCGCGTTGTTGACCAGCACGTCGACTTCGCCGACTTCAGCCTTGACCTTGTCGAACGCTTCCTTGGTCGAGTCCCAGTCGCCGACGTTGCCTTCCGACGCGATGAAATCGTACCCGAGCGCCTTCTGGTCCTCGAGCCATTTCACACGGCGCGGCGAGTTCGGGCCGCAACCTGCGACCACCTTGAAGCCGTCTTTCGACAGGCGCTGGCAGATGCTGGTGCCGATGCCGCCCATCCCGCCCGTTACGTACGCAATTCGCTGAGACATAAATCTCACTCCATTTTTTGGTTTCGAGAGCTGCCGGAGGCCCCCTCTGACTTCACGTGACGCCGGCCGAAGCTGCCATCGGCCGGCACACGGATTCGGTTCGCTGGTCGCGAATGGCCGGTTACGGACGGCCGGTTACGGAGGGCCGCTTACGGACGCTCGACCGCGAGCGCGACACCCATCCCGCCGCCGATACACAGCGACGCCAGCCCGCGCTTCGCATCGCGCTTGGCCATCTCGTGCAGCAGCGTCACCAGGATCCGGCAGCCCGACGCGCCGATCGGGTGGCCGATCGCGATCGCACCACCGTTCACGTTCACCTTCGACGTGTCCCAGCCCATCTGCTTGTGCACCGCCAGCGCCTGCGCCGCGAACGCCTCGTTGATCTCCATCAGGTCCAGGTCGCCCGGCGTCCAGCCCGCGCGCTCCAGCG